>DAOSIN010000063.1:0-8018 GCA_035366675.1 Salinivirgaceae bacterium
CAACTAATTCACAATGATTTAGTTGGATTTATTTTGTTAATTTACGAATGTCCCTCAATAGATTAATTGATAATTGCTCATTGTTCATTGCTCATTGCAGAGACGCCATAATATGACGTCTCTACAACACGCTGATATTCAGTCAACTAATTATTAATTGTTTATTGCACATTGCTAATTGCATCAAACTATTCCCGAAAACCCCATAAACGCCATAGCCAAAATACCCGCTGTTATCAAAGCAACAGGTATGCCTTTCATTCCTTTAGGAATACTCACTAAATCAAGTTGCTCTCTAATACCTGCAAAAATTACCAACGCTAATGCAAAGCCTAATGCTATTGAGAATGCATAAACTGCTCCCTCCAATAGCGAGTACTCTTTTTGAATTGTCATAATTGCGACACCCAGTACCGCACAGTTCGTTGAAATTAGTGGTAAATAAACTCCGAGAGCCTGATAGAGTGGTGGAGCAACCTTTTTCAAAACTATCTCGACCAACTGCACCAATGAGGCAATAATCAATATAAAACTTATGGTTTGTAGATACCCAATTCCAAACGGGTCGAGTGCATATTTTTGCACTAAGAACGTAACTACGGTCGATAGAACCATTACAAAAGTCACTGCACCACCCATTCCAATTGCTGTGTCAATTTTTTTGGATACTCCCATAAATGGGCAAATACCAATTATCTGGCTCAACACTATATTGTTGACAAAAATTGACGATATGATTATGGTTATATATATCATGTTGATTCCTCCTTATGCTTTACGAATTCTATTAATTATTGCAATAACGTATCCTAACACCATAAATGCACCCGGTGCAAGTATAAATATAAGCGTTGTTACGGGGTTTCCCGACTCATCTACAGGGTAAATCGGTACGTTGATACCAAATATCGAACCTGCCCCCAAAAGCTCGCGAATTATGCCTAAAATGGTTAGAGCCATTGCGAAACCAAGTCCCATGCTTATACCGTCAATCATTGAGTCAAAAACGCTGTTTTTTGATGCGAACGCTTCGGCGCGCGCCAAAACTATACAGTTAACCACAATCAGCGGAATAAAAATACCAAGCGATGCGTGCAAACTGGGCAGATAAGCCGACATGGTTAAATCGACCAAAGTAACGAACGTAGCTATAATAACTATAAACGAAGGTATTCGTACTTTATCAGGTATAAAGTTTTTAACTAATGATATAACAATATTTGACGACATCAGAACAAACGTTGTTGCGAGTCCCATGCCTAATCCGTTTATTGCCGAGTTTGATACGGCAAGGGTAGGACAGAGCCCTAATAGTAGGACAAAAACGGCATTCTCCTTAAAGAACCCTTTTGTTAGATTTTGCTTGAAATTCATTTGTCACCTCCTTTCGTTAAATCCTTTTGAGCGTGTTCAACTGTTTCTTTAGATGATGCTTGTGAGCTTGTTGTGGCTGAAGTTGTTCCGTCAACGCAGCCTGTTAAAGCCCTGTGGGCGCGTTCTACCGCATCGCAAAATGCGCGCGAGCTAACAGTGGCTGCGGTTATTGCGTCAACATCGCCACCATCTTTTTTAACTCTTAGTTTAAACGTTTCAGGATTTTTGTTCATAAACTGATCCTTAAAACTTGGGTCGCTCATTTTTGTACCTAATCCCGGAGTCTCTTTATGTTCGAGTACCGAAATATTGTATATCGAGCCATCAGGTGTAAATCCAACCATTAGCCAAACTTCGCCGCTAAATCCGTTGTTGGTAAAAGTCTTAACGGCTGTTCCTACTATTGAGTCTCCCATTTTTGCATGATACGCATCTAAAGTAACGCCCTCATCTGTAGTCAGTTGGCATTTAGATTCGTTTAAATCATTATCAAACTCAGGAACGACCTGTTTTACAGCTTCAAGATTTTTATTTTGTTTTGCCAGTTCAATTGGTTCTTTAGTAAGTTCGTAAACATAACCCAAAGCTGTTGCCGATACTAATGTTATTACTAACAACGTGATCAGCATATTTAAAAATGTAGATTCTTTTTTAGCCATGTTTAACCTCCTTTCCAAAGCGTTTAGGTTTTATATATCTGTTGATTAGTGGTACAAATGCATTCATTATCAATATAGCAAATGATACTCCTTCGGGATATGCGCCCCATGTACGAATAATTATTGTAAGTGCACCAATACCAATACCGAAGATTATCATTCCTTTGCTCGACATGGGCGAAGTTACCATATCCGTTGCCATATAAATTGCTCCCAGGAACAAACCTCCAGTAAGTAAATGAAACATCGGCGAGATATATTGCTCTGGGTTAACCAAATGCAGTATTCCTGAGAAAATAAAAACAGTAGCAAATATTGATACTGGAATATGCCAGGTAATAATTCTACGATAAAGCATATAAAGACCGCCCAATAGGATAAACAGTGCCGAAATCTCACCTATACAACCCTCCATATTTCCCACAAAGTAGTTGAATATATGTCCCATATCAGCCAGATTAGGCATAATTTCGCTCAGGGGTTCGCCACTTTTGAAAGCCTCTTTGGCAAGTCCAAGCGGTGTGGCTCCTGAATATCCATCAATCAAAGTAAATCTGTTGGCGGGCCACGATGTCATCTCAACAGGAAATGAAATCAACATAAAAACCCTACCAACAAGCGCCGGGTTAAACGGATTATTGCCCAAGCCTCCGAACGACATTTTTGCTACGCCAATAGCTACAAGAGAGCCTATAATTATCATCCAAATTGGAATTGATGATGGTAGGTTGAAAGCTAAAAGCATTCCCGTTATTATTGCAGAGCCATCGAATACAGTGAGCTTGCCCTTTAATATAAATTTCTGAATTAAAAATTCAAACACCATTCACGATACAACAGCAGTGAGCGTTACAATAAGTGCTTTGATACCAAAAAAGTAAACCGCAACTGCTAACACTGGTATCAAGCTGAATATCACGCCATACATTATTGACGGGATAGAGTCATTACCTTTGGCATGGGGTGAAGGTGAAACAATTAATTTACGATTCATTAGTACGATATTTAATTGATTATCAATTACTTTCTATTGCGAATGATTTTTCCAACAGTCGATTTTCCAAGTCTAACATAATCCAACAACGGACGATTAGACGGACACGTAAAACTGCACGAGCCACACTCGATGCAATCCATTACTTTATCTTTTTCTGCCTCGCTCCACATCTGTCTCTCTGAGTATGCCATAAGCAGATATGGCTCAAGCCCCATCGGACAAACAGAAACGCAACGGGCACAACGGATACAGTTGTTTTGTTCTTTTCTGTAGCCCTCTTTTTTGCTTAATACAACTATACCGCTTGTGCCTTTCGTTACAGGGATATCTAAATTGCTTATCGCTTTGCCCATCATCGGACCGCCACTTATTACTTTGGTAGCGTTTTCATCAATGCCGCCGGCATAATCGAGCAACTTTTGTACAGGCGTGCCTATTCTAACTAACAGATTTGACGGTTTTTCCAGCGATTTTCCTGTTACGGTTACAACTCTTTCAATCAGTGGTTTGTTCTTTATAACAGCCTCGTAAACGGCAAATGCAGTTCCGATATTCTGTACCACTGCGCCTACCTCTATCGGGAGCTTTCCGCTTGGAACTTCACGATTTGTGATTGCCTTAATAAGCTGTTTTTCAGCCCCTTGTGGATATTTTACTTTTAGAGGTACAACTTTGATACCCTGGTAGTTCTTAGCCGTTTCGGTCAGTTTTTTAATTGCATCGAGCTTATTGTTCTCTATCCCTATAGCTGCTTCGCTGACATTCAGGGCTTTCATAAGTATCGAGGTGCCAATCATTATTTCGTTATCGCGTTCGAGCATCAATCTGTGGTCTGATGTCAAGTAAGGCTCGCACTCAACGCCGTTAATAATCAGAATTTCAGCCTTTTTGCCCTGTGGGACAGTCAGCTTGACATGTGCTGGAAAGGTTGCACCGCCAAGTCCAACGATACCTGCTTCGGCAATCTTTTGTATAATATCTATTGAAGTGTCGTAATCTTTCTTCAGGTCGGTCGAGCGGTCAATGGACTCTTCCCACTCATCGCCCTCGACGGCGATTGTGATAGCCATTCTGCGGTATCCCGATGTGTCGAACACCTCCTCAATCTTTTGCACCGTGCCCGATACCGATGAATGAATATTTGCCGATACAAAACCGTTCTGTTTGGCAATCAGAGTTCCAACTTTTACTTTGTCGTTTTTCTGTACTAAAACTTGCGAAGGCACACCAATATGTTGTGATATTGGTATCGTCACAGTCTTAGGTAACGGAAGAACCTCTATTGGAGAGTTTGCCGAAATTTTATTTTCCGGTGGATGAACACCACCCATTTTAAATGTTTTAAGCACAGTATATCTCCTCAATTAAAGTGTGTTAATGTTAATTTTCGTTAGTAACACCGCTTGTTTCAGCGTTTTTATTCTCTTTCCTTGGTGGAAAATTTAATTCTGTAATTGCGTTAGTTGGACAAACCTCAACGCATTTACGGCATAGCTTACACTTGTTGAAATCAATGTATGCAACATTGTTTTGAATGGTAATTGCTTCGTGGGGGCACTCTTTTGCACATTTGCCACAGCCTATACATGCAACCGCACACGCTTTTTTTGCAATTGCACCCTTGTCGCAGTTGACGCAACTAACATAAATGCGACGGCTTTTAGGTCCTTTCTTACGCAGTTCTATAATATTTCGCGGACAAGCCTTTACACATGCTCCACAAGCAACACAATTATCTTCGTCTATTACAGGCAATCCGGTTGTTTGATCAATGTGCATTGCGCCGAACTTGCAAGCGTCAACGCAGTCACCGTAGCCGAAACAGCCGTAGGCGCAGTCGGTTTCTCCGATATAAACTGATTGAGCAATTGCACAGTTTTTTGCCCCTTGAAATGTTGAAGTCCTTCGTCTATGCTCTAGCGTGCCATTACAGCGTAAGACAGCAATCATAGGCTCCGTAGCCTTAACCTCTTGCCCTAAAACTTTCGCAACAGCACTCATAACAGAGGCTCCACCTGCGGGACAATTTAGCTCCGATATATCGTCTGCCTTGACTAACGCTTCAGCAAAACCGCGACAACCGGGATAACCACATCCTCCACAATTTGCCGATGGTAATACGGCTTCAACCTCATCTATCCGAGGATCTTCATATACCTGGAATTTTTTTGCAGCATAATATAGCATTACGGCTGCAATCACTCCAATTGCACATAGCGTAATAATTGATAATAAAACTATCTGACTCATAGATGTTTATATATTATTTAACTTCTCAATTTTAAATGTCATAGATTGGGATAACTGCTTCCCGAACAGTTTAAGCGCAATATAATAAATTGCCGTTATGCAAATCGCGGCTACAGCCGATTTCCACTCTGCGAGACCAAGCGTTTCTCCTAAAACCAATACTGCAATAATCAATATAAAGGGGATTACATAAGCGATAAAGACAGCTTTATATCCCTGTGTGGTTTTAAGTGTTACCTGAACCTCTTCTCCAACTTCGTAATTTTCGGGTGTGATGTTTGCCGTTATACGTCTCTCTTTCGTATCTACAGAAAGGCACGAGCCTTTTACTTGACACGAAACGCAGGCAGACATTTGCTGAAGCGATATCTCAGCGATGTTTTTATTTATTGAAAGTATAATTCCCTTATGTTGGATCATTATATTTTAAATAAGGAACAGCAAAGTTAAAATATGTTTTTAAAGATTGTACTGGTTTTTATTAAAATTTATCAACAGAGGGGGAATTCAATTAGCAATGAACAATTAGCAATTACGAGTTACGAATTACGAGTTACGTTATCGGTTTTGTTGCTTTGTTTGTTGAAGTGTGAAAGGTGCAAGGCGGTGCACTGAGCTAAGCCGAAGTGTACAAGGTGAAAGTTAAAAGTGTCGCCCTATGGGTGAAAGTCGAGGAGGGCTGGTAATATATATGTTTTGTGGGCTTTGGCACAAACTTGAAAAGAAACTAGAAATTGAATTATAAGGCAGTGCACTGAGTATATCTGTACTATCTCTACCAGTCGGTAAAACCACCTATTGAGTGGCGTTATTTCTTAAATCTTATATTTAATATGCCTTGAATTGCTTTAGGAATATTTGCTGCACTTAAAGTAAAGTTTATTTGAAAATTTTTTATTTTTTCATGACTATCATAGATTATTGAAAGATTTTCTAATGGGGAACTATATCCATGTTTAAGTTTTTTGAATGAATAATCTATATAAAAACCATTCATATTTTTAATTCTTGGATAATTTAAATTTATATCAATTTTTTGTTCATTCGTTTGATATGGTCTAAGTATTTTGGCACATGCTGCTGTTATTCCATTATCAAATGCGGATTTAGGCTTATAAGGTGGCTGAGGTTTTTTGGGTGGTTCTTTTATTTCAGATGTCTTTATTACTTCAAATTCATCTGGTAAATGCAAATGAATATCAATATCTTCTGCAGGCGTACTCCCAGTGTTAAATAAAAGTAATTTTATACTAAATGTTAATTTCTCTTTTTTCTCATGTTCGTATAATTTTTTTAAGTAATTTTTTTCGTAATAGGTAAAATATTCATCTAATTTCTTATTGTAATCGATTACTTGGTCTTCTTTAAGTGAACATAAAGATTTTGAAATACTAAGCAAGGGGTTTTCGTAAGGATCGTCTTTCTCGAATTTAAGATATGGGTATTGAAATTTTAATTCATTCATTTTTATTTTACTATATTCAAGAAAATCAACAGGTTTTTCAGTAGTAATTTCTAAATCTTCTTTCTTATTATCAAATAAAAGCTTTAAAACAGGAATTCTACTTTTAAGAATTTTATTTTCTTGCTCAAGTTTTTTTAGTTTCTTTCCCTCTTCCGATTCTGTAACAGGTAGAAGATATTTTTCATTAGGTTTAAATGCATTAATACCAAGCTGTTTTGCTCTTAATCTAGGTCCAACGTCATAAGAAAATAGTACAATATCGGCAAGTTTGTTGGACATCTTATATTGAAAGATACTTGCAATTAAACGGTGATCGTGTTCATCGAAGTTTAAGCCGTTCTGTTCATAAATCGATTTTAAAGGTTTTTCATTTAGAACCTTAAAGAGTACATTCTCTCGTATTTTTGGATTTTCAAGATTTGATAATTTTTCAATTTTTTGTAATGTCTTTCTGGCTTTTTTGCTAATTCTGTCAGTACCTATTTTCTTCTCATCTAATTCGTCAATTACTATCGGTGCTATTACAATAATACAACTATCAGAAGAACTTTCTTTAAGCCAATCAATTTTATCAAAATCTTCAAAATGAAGAAAAATATTCGTATCAATAAAAATATGTTTCATCTTTCAAATATAACGCTCCACAACATATCGTTAACAAAATAAACTTATAACATTTGTATATTGTTTTCCTGGTTTTACTTTTATAAGTTCCTGTAAAAGCCAGTCAAATATAGCAAATAAACCTGACTTAGAACAATCGCATTTGCAAAAGTGTTTTTGGTAACTTCAACTAACTAATACACATTTCAATCATTTTACTCCGTTTTCAATTATTTCAATTTCTTCGTCTGTTAATTCGTAAAGTTGATAAACTAATTGGTCGATTTGGTTTTCTAGATCTGTCGTATCAGATGATGGGTTCTGTTTTTTTACTTCCAATACCATTTTTACCAAGTCTACTATTTTATTTTCAAATTTTTCTTCAACAAATTTCGGTAATGGAAAAGGATTTAAATAATTGGTTTTAAACCTCCTGGCGTCACCTTGTAAAGTATCCCCGGTTATTTTTAAAAACCACCACAATAGTTTTGAATTGGCTATTGCCAAAAGGTACTCGTAACTCTCTGTTGTGTCATCTTTCTTTACCCAACTATAAACTGTTGTTGGATGATAAAAATGATCTGTATTATAAACAACATTGGGGTGACTTGCACAAATTTCCATTGATGAAAGCTTAAGCTGTTCAAATTTATTGAGATTTTTTGGATAT
>DAOSIN010000064.1:0-7889 GCA_035366675.1 Salinivirgaceae bacterium
AGATGGTTCAGGCAAAGGCAACGAATTTTTAGGTTGGATAAAATTGCCGTCATCTATAAAACAATCAGAAATTGACGATATTCAGAAAACAGCGATTGAAATACGCAAATCAAGTGAAGTTGTTGTAATAATAGGCATTGGCGGTTCTTATTTGGGTGCTCGTGCTGTTATTGAGGCACTTACTCATGCTTTTAATAGGCAATCTCCTGAAATAATTTATGCAGGACACCATTTAGATTCTGATTATTATGCCCAACTTTTGCAATATTTAAAGGGAAAGACGTGGAGCATTGTAATAATCAGCAAGTCGGGAACAACTACCGAGCCGGCAGTTGCTTTCAGGTTGTTACGTAAGGCGCAAATCGAGCAATTTGGCATTGAGCAAGCAAATAAACAAACAGTTGCAATTACCGATAAATCAAAAGGTGCTTTACGCAGACTCGCAACAGAAAACGGTTTTAAAACATTTGTTATTCCCGATGATATTGGTGGACGATACAGCGTTTTAACACCTGTAGGATTGTTGCCTATTGCAATTGCAGGAATCGATATCAAACAACTAATTGAAGGAGCAATTGCGGGCGAAAAAGAATACAATATTGTAAATAGTGAAAATCAAGCAGTAATATATGCTGCTGCTAGAAATAAAATATATTCGCTAGGGAAAAAAATTGAGATGTTAGTTAGTTATCATCCACAACTACTCTATTTTATTGAATGGTGGAAACAATTATATGGTGAAAGTGAAGGCAAGGAGCAGAAAGGAATTTTTGTTTCAGGTGCTACATTTACAACCGACTTACACTCTCTTGGTCAGTATATTCAGCAAGGGGAAAGACATCTGTTTGAAACCGTTTTATCGATAGAGAACGTAAATTCAAAAATTTATGCAGGTTCTGACCCTGAAAATATTGATGGGCTCAACTATTTGGCAGATAAAAATATTCACCAAATTAACCAAACGGCACTAAAGGCAACGATTTTGGCTCACACCAAAGGTGGCGTTCCAAACATTGTAGTATCAATTGAACAGCTGAATGCTTTTAGTTTGGGCAAACTGATTTACTTCTTCGAAATAGCCTGTGGCATAAGTGGTTATATGTTGGGAGTTAACCCGTTTGACCAACCGGGAGTTGAAGATTATAAAGTAAATATGTTTGCACTTTTGGGTAAGCTCGGATTTGAAAAACAGAAAGAGGAGTTAGAGAAACTCTTGTAGTGTAAGTTGTTATATTACAGTTTGTTATTAGCGACCCCGGCAGGACTCAAACCTGCGACTTTCAGAACCGGAATCTGACGTTCTATTCAACTGAACTACGGGGCCCTTTGATTGATTGTGCAAAAATAGTGTTTTATGCCAAATTTGTTGCTAATACAACTTTGCTGAATTAGTAAAATTTAACTGTTGTAAGTTTATTATGGAACAAGGCTGGTTTTTACTATGTTCATTTACTATTTTTTATCGTTTACGTGCTCAATTTGCATAATCTCAGCAAGTTTCCAAACCAAATCCGTATTATCATAGAATCCTGCGAAAAGCGCAGAGCCGACTCCGCTTGCAAACACCATGGTTGGTTGCCATGTGTGATCGCCTGTTGCCCAAGCAATTCCAGCTTTAGAAGCTAAAATATTGATTGCTTTTGACGCGAGTTTAAATATTTCAGAGTCAGTTTTGTCGGAATTGCGTTTCACGGCGTTGTTAAAGCAGTTCTCCAAATCGGCTAACTCCTCCTTAGTCAATAACATTTCAGAATTACCAATTCCAACATATTTTTTCAATGTGTCGGCAATTTCGGCAAAGCTAACATTCTGTTTTTTAATCTCTCTGTAGTTTTTTAAAATCCTCGATAATGAGTCTATTGATACTTGTTGATATTTTAACAATGCGGGATTGCTATCATATTTACTTTCACGATTACCGAGGCTTAGCCCGCCTGTCTCGTGGTCGGAACATACAACAATTAACGTATTTTCGGGATGTTTCTTGTAAAACTCTAATGCAATGGCTATTGCATTATCGAAATCAATAATATCGTGAACAGCTGTAGCAGCGTCATTGGAGTGATTTGCCCAGTCGATTTTTCCGCCCTCAACCATTAAGAAAAAACCATCGGGATTGTAGAGGAGTTCTGTGGTTTTTGCAACTGTTTGAGCCAAAGTTAAATCCGTTTCGTTAAAATTTATGGCATACTGCATAGCGTTTTCTGTGTCTAAGTTCTGATTAATGAAAACAAGATTGTTCTTTAATTTCTGTAAATTCAAAAATTCGCTATTTCTGTTCAGTACATTAAATCCTTTGTCAGATAGTACTTCAGCTAATGACTGCTTGTCTTTTTCCTTGCCAGTTATTTGATCAAAGCCACCTCCGCCAAAAAGGTCGAAATTTGATTCACCTATTTGTAATCCTATATCATAATATTGGCTTCTTTCGGGAACATGTGCGTAAAAGGCTGCCGGCGTAGCGTGATTGATTGTTACTGACGAAATGATCCCAATTTTATAGTTTGCTTTCTTTGCCGAGTGAGCAATAGAATATAGTGGCTCCTTTTTGTCTGCCGTCATTCCAATGGTGTTAATCGTTGTTTTAGAGCCAGTTGCTAATGCTGTGCCGGCTGCTGCACTTCCTGTTATAAGTCTATTTTTTGCGTGCGTTCGGGCTAATCCGACATGCTCCATTTGGGTCATATTCAAACGTGGCATGCTATGGTTGTTGTCAGATGTTGCTGCTAAATAGCTCTCTGTTAGGACTATATGCGAGAGTCCCATTCCATCGCCAATATAATAGAAAACATATTTTGCTCTGTTTTGTTTTTGTGCTTTATTATCACTATTACAACTATTCCAAAGTACTGCTGATACAATGGTAATTGTAAATAAGACAAACGAGATTTTTTTAATTTGATTTAGGGTTTTAAATGGTTTCATAAGGTTTTAAATTAGAAATTTATAAATCTGTTATAGTTTACCGTACTGTTTACATTTTAATTCTTTAGGCTTTAATATAAATACAACAACGTTGTTAACTGCCGGGTCGCTGAATGTGAAATCTTTATTTGAATATTGTTTCATAAAAATTTTTAAAGCCTCAATTTTCTGTTCCTTATCTTCAATGAATTCAATTTCTCCCTGTGCATATAAACTTCTGTAACTCAATCCGTAGGAGCAAGCTACGTTTTCGTTTTGATGAAAATACCGATGATTTGTGCTAAGTGCAATTGACACACTTGGATTTTTTCTCAGACAATCTATTTTTTTCCCTTTTGGGTCGCTGTGAAAATAGAAAACACCGTCTTTGTATCCGAAATTCATCAGTATAACGTAAGGTTTTCCGTTTTCGTCAACCATGGCGAGGCTACACGTATCGGCACTTTTTATTACCTCATTAATCTGCTCATCTTCTGTTATCCATATAGTTCTTCTCATAATGTAAACTGTTTATTTTCAACTATTTTCAGGTTTCCGTTTGCGTAAATACATTTTTTGTCCTACCTCGGGTTCTTGGTCTGCCTCCATTCTGTTGAGCTTATACAATCGTTTCAATCTAATACCGTATTTCTGTGATATTGACCACATTGTCTCTCCTTCAGTGACTGTGTGATAACGAAAATCGCGGTCTGCTTTCCTTCTTTTGGGTTGTAAAAATATTACCTGCCCTTGCTCTATTTCGGCAGACATTTCGCGTGAAATATCGTTATATTTGTATAGCTCCCAAGGCATTTTGTTATGTTTTTTTGTTAAACTTCGCCAGGTGTCATTTTTTTGTGCAATCACATAATCTATGCGGTTGATTTGTCCGCCTTTTACTCCGTATAGGTCAATTTCAGTTGACTCAGGTGTTTTGACAATTGGTTTTGTGGGTTTAACATCTTTAATTACTTGTGTGGTAGTGGTTTGTTGGGCTATTCTGGGCTGAACCTTAACATCTTGGTCGAACAGATAGAGTTGATTCTCCTCGATAATTTTTATTAACATATTGTCGTAGTTTCTATCTGTGGCATAACCTGCTGATTTTAAGCCTCTACACCAACCCTTATAGTCGGTTGGCGACAATTCGAATAAAAATGCGTATCTGCTGCCTTGTGATAAAAAGTCACTATGATCTCGAAATGACTCTTCGGCGTTATCGTAAACTCTGAAACATTCGCCTTTGTGGTCATCATCGTGAGTTATTTTTCTTCCTGTCCAGTTCTTGTGGCATTTAATTCCAAAGTGGTTATTTGCCTCTTTAGCCAACCTGCTGTTACCAGAACCCGACTCTAAAATCCCCTGTGACAGTGTAATAGACGCAGGAACACCTGTCCTTTGCATCTCTTCAATAGCGATATCTTTGTATAATAAAATATACTCTTCGCGAAGTATTTTCTGGGAGAAAAGTAGCTGTCCCAGAAAAATTAAAATAAGACTAAAATTTACTTTTAACATTTGTTGGTAGTTTTACGTAAAACACTTTATCTTGCTAATTGTGTTATTTTTGTAGAAACAAATTGATCTCAATTGCAAATATACCTATTTGTAGATATTGAAAAAACGATATTTGTGATAATTTAGCAAAACAAGACTATGAAGACAATAGAGATTAAATCAATAATAAATGAATATAGCTCATTAGAAGAGCTTAGTGAGGTATCGAAAAACTTGTGTAATTTGGCTTTAGAAGCGGCAAAAACCGCTTACGCACCTTATAGTAAATTTCAGGTAGGGGCTGCAATAATGTTGAAAAATGGGGTGGTGGTAAAGGGTAGTAATCAGGAGAATGCGGCTTATCCAAGTGGATTGTGCGCAGAGCGTGTTGCTCTGTTTTATGCTAACTCAACTTATCCCGATCAAGCAGTTGAAGCTATTGCTATTACAGCAATTCATAATGGAAGTCAAGTTGATTATCCAATTTCTCCGTGTGGTAGTTGCAGGCAGGTTATTGCAGAAACGAAACAAAGATTTAACAAAAAAATTAAGATACTTCTCTACTCATCGGATAAAATTTTGGAAATAAGTGATTCGGACATGCTACTTCCGCTCTCTTTTGCAATAGATGATTAGTGGTTAATGTATAGTTATTTTGCTATATGTCTGTTGTTTAGTGTTTTATTCATCATTTAAATGTTCCGGACTCTCTTTCTTCATATAAATAATATGTTGTTGTAGCGGAATTTTTATATCATTTTCCTTCAATATATTGAAAATATTTACTCTTAAATCACTTTTAGTATTTTCGACACGAAAGACATTGCGCACCCAAAAATAGAGAGTGAACTCAATTGAATAATTTCCAAAATTCTCAAAACGTACAAATGGTTCAGGATATCTTAATACGTCCCTATGAGCTAAACCAGCCTTTTTTATGAGTTTCATTGTTAAAGCCACATCAGACGAGTAGTCAACATGGACATTTACCTCAAAACGCGATGTATTATCAGAATGTGTCCAATTTACAACTTTATGTTTTGTCAATAGTGAATTTGGAAGGAGAATAAACTTATCATCTCTTGTGAGCACAAGTGTTGTTCTCAAATTTATTTCTTCCACTTTACAAATCAACCCATCTACGTCAAGTATGTCGCCAACCCTGATAGATGAGTCTAGTAATATTACAATACCAGAGACGAAATCGCTGAACAAATTTTGTAAACCTATACCGACACCAACCAATAAAGCAGCCGAGCCTGCCATTATGTATTTCAATTCAAAGCCAAGAATGCGTAGAATAAAGGCAAAGACTATTATGTAAACAATATATTTTACAAGGTTATTTAACGAATATTTTTTAGCAGCATTGAGTTTTTTTGATTTAAAAATAGCTTTCTTCATAAAGGAAAGAATGATGAAACTAATTGAAAACAGTATTACTAACTCAATTATGCTTGATACTGTAAGATTAAATTTGCTTCCTAACCTTAGGATTGAAAAGTCTAAAATTTCTTGTAAATTCATTTTGCCCTATTTTATTTTCGATGCTGTTCCCAAAATATATCTGGTAAATATTTATTAATCAGATTTTAATAAAATTTTTATGTAATCATTAAGAATAATTATTCCTTTAGAGTAGCTGATTAACATCACTTTGCGCTTTTTCGTAATCTTCAGGAATACCTATATCAATAAAATATCCATCGGAAACAGTTCCGTAAACAGTTTTATTCTTGACCTCTTTTTCTAAAACATCTTTCTCAAACGAGAATTTTTCTGCACTTACGGAGTTAACAATGTCTTTATCAACAACATATACGCCTGTATTGATAAGTCCAGATTTGCAAAACTGCTTCTCTTGAAATTGAGTTACTAATCCTGATTTATCAGTTTCAACTGAGCCGTAGCGGTCAAAGTTTTTAAGCTCTTTAAGTGATAAAGTTATTTTAGCCTTGTTCTGTTTATGAAAATTCGCTAACTCTCTTAAATCCGATTTGAAAAAACTATCCCCATTCAACAAAAAGAAGCTGTCAGATTTAATGCTATTTGACGAGAATTTTACAGCTCCGCCAGTTCCTAAAGGTTGGTTCTCAATTGCATAAACCAACTCTAAGTTTTCAAATTTCTTGCCAAAGTACTCAATAATAGTTTCGTGACGATACCCTACACTAAGCACAACTCTATTTAATCCAAACGAATTGATGTATTTCAAAATATAGTAAAGAAATGGCTTGTCGCCAACTGGAGCCATCGGTTTTGGTACGTCAGAAATAACTGATTGTAAGCGAGTTCCGAAGCCGCCTGCGAGAATTATAGCCTCTTTGCAAATCATGGCTTAGGAAATAGTGTTGATTCAACAATCTCGCAAATAATATGACCAATCATAATATGAGACTCCTGTATGCGTGGAGTATCGTTCGATGGCACATTTATCAGAATATCAGAGACTTCTTTCATTTTTCCGCCAGTTGAGCCAGTTAACGATATAGTTTTCATTCCCAGCTTCTTAGCTTGCTCCATTGCTTTTATAACATTTTTGGAATTTCCTGATGTACTTAGCCCAATAAGAATATCTCCATTGTTCCCGACTCCCGCAATGTATCTTGCATAAACTTCGTCGTAAGAGTAGTCGTTGGCGACGGCAGTCATATATGAAGTGTTTACGTGAAGTGCTTCAGCTGCAAGAGGAGGACGGTCGTAATAAAATCGCCCACTAAGCTCTGCAGCAAGGTGTTGCGCATCAGCTGCTGAACCTCCGTTACCGCAAAACAGAACCTTTTTATTGTTTTTATAGGCATCAATTATTGTTTCTGCCGCATTTTCAATCGATTTCAGTAATTTCTCAGAGTTTAAAATCTCTTTTTTTACCTCAATCGAATTGTTTATTATATTTGATATTCTTCCCATACTATTTTATTGTCCAAGTAGTTAAACCATATTTTACAAATTCGTATCTATGTAAAGATCCTCCAAACTGTTTCAGAGCATTAATTACATTAAATCTTACGTTTTCAGGGCAATAAAATACCATAAATCCTCCACCACCTGCGCCACTTATTTTACCTCCTGTGGAACCTGCTTCAATAGCAGCTTTGTATATATCTTCAATCAGCGGGGTTGTAATGCCTTGCGCCATTTTTTGTTTTTGCTGATGTCCGTAATCTAATATTTCTCCTATTTTATCTAACTCCTCTTTTAAAATAGCTTCTTTCATTATAATAGCCTGATTTTTAATCTCATGCATCGCATTAACAGACTCCTGGTTATTTTGCCTTACGTTGTTTTGTTGTCGTTCAATTATTTTGGCAGATTCACGGCTTGTGTCAGTATAGAACAGTAACATATTATGCGCGAGCTCGTTTAGTATTTTTGTTTTAATTCTCAACGGGTTTATAATCACTTTGTTATCATTGTAAAACTCCATAAAGTTGATTCCCCCAAAGGTTGCAGCATATTGGTCCTGTTTTCCGCCAGCCATTCCTAAG
>DAOSIN010000065.1:0-7881 GCA_035366675.1 Salinivirgaceae bacterium
GTTAACATAATCGCCAAGGTTCATATAAGCAATTCCTTCGTATGAGTATATTGGATTTGCTTGTGGATCCATGTTTTTGAGTGGCTTTTGAGCCTTCTGCGACTCTTCCAAAACAATACGCCATCTGCGATTTGCTTCTTGAGCGGGAAGTTGTCTGCCTAGATTAGCCATATTGTATACGTAGTTAAAGTTTTTTCGAGCAGCAATCAAGTGTACCTCCTGATCGATACACTGCGCTGCGTAAATAGCTCCAAATATGCCTATAGCAATTGGAAGCAGAATAAAGGCTGGCTTTATGATTTTATCATCGTTATTAACACTTTTCAACTTGTTGTTCAAAATTATAACTGTAGCAAACAAAATTCCCAAAAATGTTGTATGAAACACACGTTCATAGGGGAAGTCGAAAAACGAAGCGGTTAAATACATTGTCAGCGCACCAATTAGGAAAAGTGCAAAAAGCCTATCCTCTCTGTTCTCGGAGCGTCTGATAGTTCTGAACAGATAGTAGAATATCATTACGAATACCGACATATAGATAGCAAACCCTAATAGCCCCTTTTCTGTCATTACCCATAGAAAATCGTTGTGTGGTCGTTGCCAGTTTAACTCCTCTTCGTTGGTAAATCTGCCGTTATAAAATTTTGGTGCATGAAGTTTCCAGTTCCCGGGACCGTAACCCAAAATGGGTTTTTCGGGAATCATGTCAAGTGTAGTCTTCCAAATATTGATACGGTGGATATTTTGCTTTGAAGTAGGATTTACAATACTTTGTAACTGTTTGATATATTGATTATTGCTATTTCTCTGACTCAAAAACAAAATACTTGCTATACCTAAAAACCCAATAACGCCTATTGCTGCAAAACTTATACGCCACTTTTTAGAAATCCCAAGATGTTTACCTAAAAAGAGCATCGTAAGAATAACAACTGCAATTGCTGCAAAAGAACCAACCCAGATTGCGCGAGTTTGAAGTATCACCAATAAGAGAAGTATTACTGTGGTTACAACAATTGCGAGTTTCTTCCAGTTTTTTTGTAGTTTTATTGTTCCAAATATCGTGAAAGGCAGAATCAACCCTAAAGCAAATGACAGCAAGTTTTTATGCGCCATTAATCCCCTAACTTGATATATTATCGGTGTTTGGCGACCATACTCCTCGAAAAACCTCTCTTTTGATTGAAAAACATAAGTAAAATATTGCCAAAAAGCTACAACACTTAAAATTAAACCTGTTATTGTCAAAAACTTTAACATTTTTTCAAGACCGTCTGGCTCGTATGTTACCATCACAACTGTCCAAAATATTATAAAAATCATAAGGCTTAATCTTATAATATCTAATAGACCCTCAATTGGATTTGAACTTAATATCAAGCTAATGATAGACAGGAGTACAAAGGCTATCATTAAAATAAAAACCTTATCTTTTAATATCGAGAATGTTAGCCTGTACTTTTTTATCTGAAAGTAGAACAACAATCCAAAAACGGCGACAAACAGCGATAAAGCAAATAGTCGTGGCATAAGAGCAGTGTCTAAAGCCTTGCTGTAGTGCACTATAGGAAAAACAATAGTGAGAAAAGCAAAGTAAAAATAGAATAGGTATGATGGTTTTGATTTTACTTCACTCTCCTTTCTCTTTCGACCTTTTGAATATGTTTTTTTAGCCATGACTGTTCAGTTTGTTTTGACATGCAAAGTTAAAAAAAACTGTATATTTTTTGGCAATTAGGCAATGGACAATTACGAATTACGAGTTATGAATTACGAATTACGAGTTAAAATCTTAATTTTCCTTAAAGCCTTAATGGTTCACTTCGACCCCGCTTCTAATTTCTAATTTCTAACTTCTATCTGGGTTTGGGATTAATTAAAATATGTTCTACTTTTGGCTTATAATTTTAACAAAACACTTTGCCGAAAAGGCAAATTAAAAATATAATCAATCTAACAGCAAGATGAACCAAACGCAATTAACTTTTCCTGAGTCACTTATACATGACGATACTATTAGAATTGTATGTACTGCACGTTCAGTCGTGCAAAGCGAAATTTTGAAAGCTGCCGAATGGATTAAAAATATGGGTTTTAAAGTAGAATTCGGGAAAACAATTGGTAAGGTTGACAATCAGTTTGGAGGAACAGATAGCGAGCGTGCCGAAGATTTACAGAATGCTATTAACAACCCTCACGTTAAAGCAATCTGGTGTGCACGAGGAGGTTACGGCACAGCAAGAATTTTAGATATGATAGATTTCTCGGCTATAGTGAAAAATCCAAAATGGATAATTGGCTTTAGCGATATAACAGCCTTACACGCAGCGTTATACAAGGAGGGTTTAATAAGTATGCACGCTCCAATGCCAATAAATGTTACCGACACTAATGAAAATAGAATTTCTCTTGAGTTAATGCTTTCATATTTAACGGGTAAGTATGAGTCTATAGAGTGGAGTAAAAGTGATAAAGACGTTCAAGGTGTTGCCAAAGGCAATATTGTTGGTGGCAACTTGTCTGTTATATACTCGTTGCGCGGAACTAAGTACGATATTGATTCAACCAACACTATTTTGGTGTTAGAGGATATAGACGAATATTTGTATCATATTGATAGGATGTGTGTTAATTTTCATCTTGGAGAAAAATTTAAGAATCTGTCAGCCCTAATTTCCGGACAGTTTACCAAAATGAATGATAATACCATAAATTTTGGAAAGACAGCTAACGAAATTATTGAACACTATTCCAATATCAACCAAATCAGTGTCAGGGCATTCGATGCTCCGTTTGGTCATATTGATTATAATTTGCCATTTTTGCACGGTGCATCGGCTACCATAGAGGTTGGAAAAGAAAAAGTAATGCTAAGTTACAATGGCTGATCACAACGATTTAGGTAAATATGGCGAAGAGTTAGCTCTTAAATATCTGAAAAACGCAGGATTTCAAATTCGCTGTACCAATTGGCGTTTCAGAAAATATGAGGTTGATATTATTGCAATTAAAGATAATACGTTGGTATTTGTCGAAGTAAAAACACGTACACCAAGCCCAATTTCAACGCCCGAAGATAGCATGACACGTGCAAAACAAAAGCAACTTATAAACGCAGTCGATACTTATGTAAAAGCGAATGGAATTGAGATGGAATCACGAATTGACCTGATTTCGATATATGTAAAAGGCGATAAACACTGGATTAAACATTACGAAAATGCAGTAACTCCGCAATGGTAAAATCACGTAAAATATCAATTTTTGAGGATGTTGTAAATCTCTTTTATCCAAGGCTTTGTGCAGGCTGTGGCAATCCGTTGATAAAGGGCGAGGATCAGATTTGTTTACATTGTCTGTACAGTCTGCATCGCACTTACTTTCACAACGAACGCGATAATGTGATTGAGCAAATATTCTGGGGAAGAGTATTGGTAAAATATGCTACTACGTACTGTTTTTACCATAAAGAGAGCAAGTTACAACAAATGATATTCAAACTAAAGTATCATGGACAAAAGGAGATAGGCTTTGTTTTAGGCTATGAGCTTGGTAATGAGCTTAAAGATTCTGTGTTTAATGAAATTGATATAATAGTTCCCATTCCACTACACATCAAAAAAGAGAGAAAGCGCGGTTACAACCAAGCCGAGTGGATTGCGCAAGGGATTGGCAGGGCAATGGATAAACCCGTCAATACCAAATCAGTACATCGAACGCTTGAAACTTCAACTCAAACCAAAAAGAGCAAATATGAGCGTTGGAAAAATGTCGAAAATATCTTTAAAGTTGTTGACCCCGAAGCAATCCGCGATAAACATATTTTGCTTGTCGATGATATTATAACCACCGGCTCAACTTTAGAGGCGTGTATCCACACTATTTTAGAGACCGAGGGAACAGTGGTTTCAGTGGCAACTATTGGTGCAGCTAAGGATTAATGGAAATTAGAGTTTAGAAGTTTGAAATTTGATGGAAAAGGTACAAGGAAACAGGCAATTGCTAATTGTTAATTGTTCATTGCTAATTGCTTTCAACTATTATCAATATATTTGTTGCTTCACTTAAATTGACAAGTTTTGGAAAGAGTTAAAAACGAATTTCCTACAAGCAAAATTCCTCAATGGGTTGCCGTATTAACAAAACGTTTAATACTTGTAGCATCATGGAGCTACATAATTTATCGTTTTGCTTTTGATGACTCTTTTAACACAAGCCGCTTGTTCTATATCTCAATTGATAGCAACTTTTTACTGCAAATAACTTTAGTCTTGATACTTGTATTTGTCAATTGGGGATTAGAGAGTTACAAATGGAAATTCTCTCTTTCTGGATTTTATAGAATATCGTTTCCAAAATCGTTTTTGGGGGTTTTATTTGGTTTGTCGGTTGCAATATTTACTCCTAATCGTTCGGGGGAATATGTTGGTAGAATTTGGGTTATACCTTCAGAGTTTAGAGTTAGAACAGTTGTTGCTACTGTGTTTACAAATATATTGCAGCTGTCGGTAACGTTAGTATTTGGTGTTTTTGCCCTCTATTTTTGGCAAAAAAGTTACGAGCTTCCTTTCCAGTTCGATTTTGGCAAAATAAATCTATTTGTAATAATATTTTTTCTAATTCTATTAGTCCTAATTTTTTCACTTCTATTTTTTATTTTAAATCCTACATGGTTTAAACGCACTATAATTCAACCTATTCGCGATTTTATATCGCACTGGACAATACCTTTAACCTTAAAAGTTTGGTGTTTATGCTTTTGCAGATATTTTGTGTTTATAGTTCAGTTTTGGCTGTTGCTGAAAATTTTTGATGCTCAGATACCATTTCTTGAGACATTTTACGGTGTTGGGATAATGTATTTGGTTATGGCATTACTGCCAATTCTAACATTTGCCGAACCTGCGGTTAGAAGCGCATTGAGCGTTGCATTTCTTTCGGTTTTTAACAGCAACGATGTTGGCATTATTTCTGCTTCGCTAACTATGTGGATTTTTAATTTAGCAATCCCCTCTGTTATAGGTTCTATTATGTTAAACTCCTTAAAAACAAAATATTATGATTGATACACTCTTAATAGTCTTAGGAATTATTTCTCTGATTGGTGGACTTGCAGGTTGCATTGTACCAGTAATTCCTGGACCACCTTTATCTTTCTTGGCTCTAATGCTTTTAGAATGGACCGAATTAGTTGATATCGATAACCAGTTGCTGTGGATTCTATTTGCAGTTACAGTTATAGTAACAGTTCTTGATTATTTTTTGCCGATATGGTTTGTGAAAAAATCTGGTGCTTCTAAGCGAGCAACTTGGGGAGCTACTATAGGTTTGATAGTTGGACTTATATTTTTCCCTCCAATAGGGATAATAATTGGACCATTAGTTGGGGCTTATATCGGGGAGATAACAGTTTCATCAGATGCCAAAAAAGCCATAAAAGGCAGCTTGGCAACCTTTGGCGGCTTTGTTTTTGGAACGTTGCTAAAATTTATGATTTCCGGTTATATGACTTGGGTATTTATCAGAGATTTATGGATAGCAATTTGAGTTAAAAGTTAAAAGCAATTAGCAATGAACAATGAGCAATTAGCAATGCTTGTACTGAGCACAGTCGAAGTAAGCAATTAACTATTGCTCGTATCTTTTACCATTTACCTTACGGTTCCAACATCTCAAAAACCTTTTTCACTCCTGAAGAGGCAGGTTCTTTAATAAATGTGATATTTGGGTAAGACGATACCGCGACAGGGTTAGGATCTACTACAAAAATCGGTACACCTCTTGGTACATAGTTGATAAGTCCTGCAGCGGGATAAACGTTCATTGATGTTCCTATAACTATAAAGACTTCTGCAGTGCTTGATATTTCTGCAGCTTCTGAAATTGCAGGCACAGCTTCGCCAAACCAAACAATATCGGGACGCAGTTGGTACCCTTTTTCGCATTTATCGCCTATCTTGATTTCTTTGTATCCGATATCATAAACCAAACTATCGTCGTAAGTTGATCGGACTTTTGTTAGCTCTCCATGCAGATGAAGTACTTTTGAACTGCCAGCTCTTTCGTGCAAATTGTCAACATTTTGTGTAATTATGTGGATATCGTATTTTTCTTCAGCTTTCGCCAATTCTATATGACCTGCATTTGGCTTAGCTTTTTCCAACTGTTTTCGTCTGTCGTTATAGAATTTTGTTACAAGTTCGGGGTCTTTTCTCCAGCCTTCGGGGGTTGCGACTTCCATAACATCGTATTCTTCCCACAATCCACCCATATCGCGGAATGTACGAATTCCACTTTCTGCCGACATACCGGCTCCTGATAATACAACTATTTTTTTCATACGTTTATAATTTTTTTAGTTTAAGGTCGTATGGAACTCACATGCTTTATAATCATGTTCTTGGATGTCACGTTTAAGTTGGCATGTTCGTTTCATAGAGTTAAAAGTTGTAGAGACGTCATAACATGGCGTCTCTGTTTGTAAATCAATGTATTGTAGAGACGTCATAATATGGCGTCTCTACTTGAATTTTTTTACAAAAAAAATTATTGAATACAAATTTAATCAAAATAGATTAAAAATAAAAACGGCACCTAAAATTAGACGCCGTTTTTGAATATATATTTTATTTTCTTCTCCTAATACGAGGTACATAATCGGTTCCTGTTACTCTAAACTCGGTTCTACGATTAAGGCTATGGGCTATCTCTTGCATCTCTTCCAAGGGTAAACTGTTAATATATGTCTCGGTTAAAATAACTCCAGATTTCAAAAACTCGTAACCGGGTTGTGTTTCAAACTCTGCTGCCTCTTTTGGAGTAATAAGTTTCGGTCTCTCTTTTCCATATCCAACTGCTGTAAGGCGTTCTATATCGATTCCGTATAGAACTAAAAAGTCAACAACTGACTGTGCACGTTTTTGTGAAAGCTCTTTATTAAATTCGGCACTACCACGAGCATCTGTGTGAGCACTAAGCTCAATGGTGATATTGGGGTTGTCGTCACGTAAAATCTCTACAAGCTCTTCTAATGCTGCCATTGACTCAGGTCTTAAATCCCATTTTGCAAAATCGTACATAACGTTAACTAATCTGGGAGCATCGTTTGGTGTCATGTAAATAACGGGTGTGATTGTTGTGTTTTCAGTAATTCCGAATGTAGTTTCTTTACCTCTACCTGCAAGGAATCCTCCTTTCCTGGTAATGATACGATAATCTGTATTTGGATTAAGATTTACCGTTAGTGTTCCGTTTTGTTCTGTTGATTTGGTTTCGTTAGTACCGTCGCTTCCAATAATGTTAACTGCAGCATCGGATATTCCGTCATTGGTGCGTTCACTTTTTACAGTTAACATCATTTTGAACTCAAGCGGTGGAAGTGTAAATTGGAAGATATCATCTTTTCCTCGTGATTCTGGTCTATTTGATGAAAGATAGCCTCTCTCTTTTTCATCTTCAAAAACAATTCCGAAATCGTCTCTGACAGAGTTAATAGGATATTGCATATTTTTGACTTCCCATTTTCCGTCAACCTTTTTGGCACTAAAAATATCTAATCCGCCCATACCTAAATGTCCATCTGAGCTGAAATATAGTGTGCCATCTGCGTGTACGTATGGGAAAAGTTCGTCGCCGGGTGTGTTTATTTCGGGACCTAAATTTCTTGGTCTGCTCCATTGTCCACCCTCTGAGGTTGAATACCATATATCTTTTCCTCCTTGTCCTCCTGGCATGCTTGTTACGAAATAAAGTGTGTTTTCGTCGGGTGATATTGCTGGATGACCTACTGCAATTGAATCTGATTCAAAAAGAGCTACTCTTTCAGGCTCTCCCCAAGAGATCCCCTGTTTCCTCGATACATATATTGTGTTGTAAGTTTTC
>DAOSIN010000066.1:0-7879 GCA_035366675.1 Salinivirgaceae bacterium
CCTCGACATAAATAGAGTCGCTTTTTTCAGCAAAATTCAAAAGACTCTCTTTTACAGCCATTATACTGTCTTTTTGCTCTAAAACTATTTCGGCAGTTGCGCTATATCCCGAACGTACAAAAAAGTCTTCTTTAAGTTTCATCTCAGCTCTAATCTCAAACTTAATAGCTCCTGATTCTTCAACCCCCTTGGGTGCAATGTGTTCGAGTTTTGCATCGAATTTTGTATCTGTAATTGCTCCTATTGTTAAAATCAGATCCATTCCTAAATGCAGTTTTCCAACCTCAACCTCGTCAACTTTGCCCATGAAAATCATTTCAGACATATTAGCAATCACAGCTATGGTTGTTCCTGGATTAAAGTTATTGCTCTCTATAACTGAGTTGCCCACTTCAATAGGGACAGTTAACACCATACCTTCAATAGTAGATGTTACAAGAGTGTTGGTCTGCTCTTTAGAACGTGATGAGACTCCCTCTCTGATTAGTTTCAAATAATCTTCGGAAGCTTGATATTCAGCTTTTGAGTTTTTCAATAATATTTCAGCTTTTTCCAATTCGGCGATTGCAATCACCTGTTGATCAAATAGTTGTTTCTGCCTGTCATAAACTCTTTGAGCATCATCTAAAGATATTTTGGCTTTTTCAACTCTCGATTCTGCGTTGTTAAGGCTTATCATGTCGGGGACAATTTTAATTCTGGCTAAGGGTGTGCCTACTCGTACTATATCACCCGGCTCAACAAATAGTTCACTAACTATACCACTTACACGAGGCTTGATTTCAATTTCTTTGCGTGGAACAACTTTTCCAGTCGCAACAGTTTTATTTACAATATTGGTTTTAAACGGCGTTTCAATTGTATATATAACCGGCTTTTTTCGTGATTTTTGAAACAGGAAAAAAATTGTATAAGCAAATATTAAGATCACTAATACTAATACAGAACGTTTGAGTATTTTTTTCATATTCATAACTTTATTTAAAGGTTGTTTTATTTTTCTGTTCGTAACGCCTCTACAGGCTTCATTTTAACGGCTCGATGAGCAGGTATCACTCCTGCAATTATTCCACTAACTATTAATATTCCAAGTGCTAACAGTCCCATATTGAAACTTATCATGGGATTATACATAATAGGAAATTCAGCACTTGAAGTTGCATTGCCTATTAATTGCACAACACCAACTCCGGCGGCTAACCCCATCCAACCGGCTGACAATGTTAATACTATCGACTCGGAAATAACCTGTGTAATTATATTAAACGGTGATGCTCCAATTGCTCGTCTTATTCCTATTTCATTAGTTCGCTCTTTTACAACTACTAACATTATATTGCTAATGCCAATTGCTCCGGATAGTAATGTTCCAATGCCTACTATCCATATTAATGCGGAGACACCCAGAAAGAGACCGTTTACTTTTTTAAACTCTTTTTCTACGTTGAAATGTCCTATCGCCCTATCGTCATCAGGGTGTATTTTGTGGCGTTTTTTCAATATCTTCATCACATCATCGGCAACGGATGCAACAGATATTTTCGGATCGGCAGTTAGGGAAAACCAAAAAACTATATCTCCATAATTGTATATTCGTTGCATTGTGGTAAATGGAAGGTGTACATTTTGTTCCTCTCTTTGGGCTTGTCCACCTGATTTTTTTGACTTGAATATGCCTACAACTTTAAAATAAACACCGTTTACTTTAATAAACTTATTCAATGGTTCTTCGTCATTAGCAAACAGTGTGTTTTTTGCTAAGTTGCTAATTACCACAACTTTTCTGTGATTAATAATATCCATTTCGTTAATATATCGTCCTTCGATTATATCAACGGGATCGATATAGTTCCAGTCGGGATAATCTCCGTAAACTGTGTATGAACCGCTTTTTGTGCCATAAACCACGTTGTTGGAAGTGTTTCTTCTTGATGCTTGTACACGCGGTGCCAATCGTTCAAGCCCTTCAACATTATGTTTTAGTGCTGCTATATCTCCATTTCTAAAATACCAACTACGCCCCTTATCAAATCCTGCGTATGGTTTTGTGGTAATATTGGTCCACATAAATGCGCTGTTTGTTGCAAAATCTCCCAAATTTTTGAATATCGCATTTTTAAAGCCATTACCCATTCCTAACATTACCACAAGCATAAAAATTCCCCAAAAAACTCCAAATGCTGTCATAATCGTTCGCATTTTGTTGCTTTTTAGCGTGTGAATTATCTCTTTAAAATGGTCAATATCAAACATAAACAGGTTTTTATTCATCACGGAGTGCGACTATGGGTTTTATTGCTGCTGCCCTTCGTGCAGGTACAAATCCTGCAATGGTTCCGCAGATTATTAACAATATTGTTGCACTTATTGCAATTTGCAAATTTGCTTGCGGGCTTCTAAAAAAATCGGTCGGAGGGACTAAAGTTGAAAATATTTCTAACGCTGCAACTCCCAATACAAGCCCAAAGTATCCTGCCACAGTGGTTATAAATATTGCCTCCATAAGGATATCACTAATTATTGACCAAGGTGTTGCTCCAATAGCTTTTCGGATACCTATCTCTTTAGTTCTCTCTTTTACGACAATTAGCATAATATTACTGACACCAACAATGCCAGCTATTATGGTGCCGATTCCAATCAGCCAAATAAAAGCAGAAATTCCGGCAAACATCGCGTTTATTTGTCTTAAACTTACGAGATTATTGTGGATATAGATAGCACTCTCATCAGTTGGATCAAAGTTATGCCTCGAGGCAAATTGTTTTCGTAGGGTTTGTTCAAAATCTTCCGTTTCCTCTGTGGTTAAGCCCTTGATGGTGAAAGACAAATCTTCAACTCTATTTATTAAGCCAAATGAACGTTGGGCTGTCGGAAATGGCACGAAAACCACGTCGTTGTCTCTATCCCTATCCGAAATGTAAATGCCTACAACCTTAAATGGTATTCCTCCAATACTTATCCACTCGCCAATTGCATTTTTATCCTTAAATAGCTCTTTTCGTACTTTTTCTGATATTACAACCGATTTTTTATTCTCATTGCAGTCAATCTTGTTAATAAATCTACCTTTGACAATATCATTTTTTTCAATCTCTTGAGCTCCTGAATATACTCCAGCAATATTGTAATTCACGGATTCATTACCATAAGTTATAAGGTTATCGGACCAAACCCAAACCGTAGCATTAGAGTGTTCGATATTTTCACTGTTAATCCTTTTAGTTTCATCATAATCACTATTATTAAATTGAATATAACGGTTGGATTGCAATCCATTATGCTCTTTACTCGTTATCCCTGAGTATATCCACATGCCGTTAGTGGCATCTGATTCAAAGTTTGCCATAACTCCATTTTGCAAACCTTGTCCCGCACCCAAAAGAATAATAAGCATAAATATACCCCAAGCAACGCTAAAGGCTGTGAGAGCCGAACGCATTTTATTTTTACCAATAGTGATAAATATCTCTTGCCATTTATCGATACTAAACATTGGCTTTGGCTTTTTTTATCGGTTTATCTTCTAATATCATACCATCGCGCAGACGAATAATTCTATTTGTCATTTCTGATATTTCGCGTTCGTGGGTTACTATTATTACGGTTATTCCCTGTTTATTAATATCTGTAAGAAGGCTCATGACCTCGAATGAGGTTTGAGAGTCTAATGCCCCAGTGGGTTCGTCTGCAAGAATTAATTTAGGTTTAGTAACTAATGCGCGAGCGATAGCAATGCGTTGTTTCTGACCTCCACTCAATTCACTTGGCAAATGGTGTGCCCAATCACGCAATCCAACTTTGTCTAAGTATTCCATTGCCATTATATTGCGCTTTTTTCGTGAAATTCCTTGATAATACAATGGTAGAGCAATATTTTCATGCGCATTTTTATACGCAATAAGATTGAACGACTGGAATACAAAACCAAAATATTTATTTCTGTAGTATGCTGCTTTGGTTTCTGAAAGGTTTTCCATCAACAAATCATCAAGATAATAAGAGCCATTGTCATACGAGTCAAGTAATCCTATAATATTTAACAAAGTAGATTTGCCCGAACCTGAGCTACCCATAACTGAAACTAACTCCCCGTCGTCAATATCAAAACTGATTCCTTTCAAAACATGTAAGCTGCTCTGACCTATTGGATACGATTTGTGAAGATTTTTTATAGATATCATGCGGTCGTAAAGGTTATTTCAACAAGGGAACAAATTTATTTAAAAAACTGAACTTGGGACGTTTATTTCTTTTAAAAGTTACAAAACGGATAATTTTGTAACAATATTGTTGTTAATGCGTCATAAGGTTTTTGTTTTATTTATAAATTTGTCTTATAAAAACCTAAAATTACAAACAATGCGAAATATTATATTTTCACTTTTAGTTGTTTATGCCATAAATGCTGAAGCTCAAGAGAATACGCAAACATTAGACTTGCCAATGTGCATTAATTATGCTATTGAACATAATCTTAACTTAAAAAAACAGGAGCTATCGCAACAAGTTTTACAAAATAATTACAGACAATCGAAATATGATTTGTTACCGGACTTGAATGCCATGTCAAGGTTTGGCAAAAGTTTTGGGCAGACTTTTAGTTACGAGCAGTCGCAATTTATAAATCAGCAAGTTACATCTTTTAATGTAGGGTTGTCGTCTAATGTTTATCTGTTCGAGGGATTTAGAAAAATGCACACATCCAATCGAAAACTACTCGAATTGGAGACTGGAAAAATACGTTACGAAATTCTCAAAAATCAATTGACTTTAGAAATCGTAAATGCCTATTTAATAACCTTGTACAATCAAGAGCAATTGGAGATATTGACTGAGCAACTCTCAACCACCGACCAGCAAATAGAGAGAACGCAAAAGTTAATTGAGTCGGGAACAGTGACGAAAGGCGATCTGTTGTCATTGACCAGTCAGAGAGCTGATGAGGAGTCGCAATTGGTTGGATATGAGAATCAAATTAAAATTTCGCTACTCAACTTATCTCAATTGATGAACTACGATGAGGGTGTTTTTGAAATAGAAAAGCCTGATATTGAGAACTATATATTAACGTTTTCGGATTCTCTATCTGTGGAAAGTGTTTATTCAGAGGCTCTTGAGTTTCTGCCAGAAATCAAACTCGCCGAGGTGCAATTAGATATTTCAAAAAAAGATGAAAAAATAGCTAAATCGGGCTACTATCCAACATTATCTCTTGGTGCAGCCTTCTCTTCACCTTATAACAACATGGCAATAAATCCACAAGATGGTAGCACCGACTATCTACTGCTTGACCAATTGAGAGACCGCCGTCAAGCTGAAATAGGCATATCTCTTTCGATACCAATATTCAATAAATTTAGAAATCGCACAAACGTTGCCAATGCTAAAGTAGAGATATTATCAACTGAAAATGAGATAGAAAAAGCGAAGCAAGATATTTACAAGACTATCCAGTCTGCGTACAACGATGTATTGGCTTCGTACGAGAATTACAATGCACGTAAGCAGGCTGTTGAGGCAAGCGAGGAGTCGTATCGCTTTGCTGAACAGCGATTTAACGCAGGCGCACTTAGCGCAACAGATTACAATTTAGAGAAAAATAAGTTGAATCAGGTAAAATCCAGACTACTGCAAAGCAAATATGATTTCATAGTAAAAACTAAGATACTTGATTTTTACCGCGGAGCGGACATACAACTTTAATGTAAAAGTTGAAAATAGTAGCAAACCTATGTGTTCGCCTATAGTGAACATTATAACCGTTGGGTTAAAAGTAGGGGCGGCCCTTGTGGTCGCACAAAACTTAATGTTCCTTATTTTTTCTTTGTTGGATTAGTTGTTGCAGAGTTGTAACGTACTAACTTTTCCCAGTCAATTTCACCATTGTCTTTACAAAAATCGTTTGCAAACTCTTTGGTAAACTTGTTTATCATTTGCGAATATGATTTCACAAAGTCGTCATTTTTTTCTTTGGCTTTGTGTCCAAGCGGTTCAATGATTTCTGTGTAAAGTTCTGTATTACCCGAAATAAACTCCCAAAATCTTTGTCCGCAATATTTGAAATAGTCGCCTTTGTCGGGTCGGTTATCTCGTCCGTAACAACAACCATTTACAGCAACAATGTTCAACTGCGAATTGCTTGTCCGTAAGGATTTCTTTGCTGTTTTAAAGTCAGCAACCATTTTTGCAATTTGAGAACTATTTCCCCAATTTGGTCCGGATTTAATATTCACAATGTAGCGAACACCTTCATTTTCAAACTCAAGGTCAATCCCAAGTATTCCAGATTTCATACCTCCATAAACTTTCTCATTTATGAAAATAGCAAGACCTTCAAGCCAATCTCCAAAAATGCCTTCTTCACTTGAAGAAATATGCGCATCAACAATTCCACGAATAATCTCCTCGGCAGTTAGAACATATTTGGCTTTGAATAAATATGGATTTTTTCTTTTAAGAACTTGTGAAAGTTTCAAACTGTCAAGGCTCTGAATTCGTTTTTCGTGAAAAACGCCAATATTATTCTCAACGTACTGAGATACGTCCTTAAGGTTTAGTTTTTCCATATTTTGCTTTTGGTTCAAATAAATAAAGTTCGACAGGTTGAATTTGTTTTCTTACCATCTCATAATATTCTGGTACTATATCAATTCCAATTGAATTGCGTCTCATTCTGTTTGCAACAATTAACGTTGTTCCTGAACCCATAAATGGGTCAAGTACAGTGTCATTCTGTTTTGTGAAAAGTTTTATAAACCATTCTGGAAGTTCTTCGGGAAAAGCGGCACTATGATTTTTGTTGTTGCATTCCGTAGCAAGATGTAAAACATTGGTTGGATATGCTTTGTCTCTGTCCAACCAGTTAGAAATATTTTTCCCAAACCCACTGCCAACTTTTGAAATATCTCTTATTTTGTCTGTGTCGGAAAGGTTTTTAAGCCGTGTTTTTTTCCAATCGCCCATTGGAACCATCACTTCCTCCTGATACATATTGAACTTTTTTTGCTTGTTGAATTGTAAAAGCCTCTCCCAAGCATCACGAAAACGATTTGGCCATTTTCCGGGATAACAATTTTTTTTATGCCAAATAAATTCTTCAGTCCAAAGCCAACCTTGTTTACGCATTTCCAAAATGAGCTCCATAACGTAAGTGCTACGTTCGCCATTAACAACCTTCTCTTTGATATTCAAAATGAATGTTCCTGTTGGTTTCAGTACACGTAAAAGTTGTTCGGAAATAGGCAGAAACCACTCTACATATTTATTAGGGTGTATGCCACCGTATGTACTTTTACGCTGGTCTGCATAAGGCGGTGAAGTAACAATTAAGTCAACTAAATTGTCGGGAAGTAACTTTAATTGCTCTTTACTATCGCCCAAATATAAGTCTGTAGTTATCTCCATTTTTTGTTGTCTTAATATGTTTAGCAAACTTACATAAAAATCGACAATTTTTATGTAAGTTTGCACGTAAAAATTAACAACAATGGCTAACATATTATGCATAGAAACAGCTACTAACATATGTTCAGTGGCTATTTTTCGCGATCAAGAGATGTTGGCTTATGCTGAGTCTGATTTAGAAAACGCACATTCAAAAGTTTTAACAGTTTTCATTAAGAAGTTGTTGACGGACAGTAATTTATTGCCAGATAATATTAGCCATGTTGCCGTTAGTAGTGGTCCTGGGTCATATACAGGACTTCGTATAGGAGTTTCCGTAGCCAAGGGATTTTGTTACGGGTCAAATAAGCCTTTGATAATGATTCCCTCAACCGAAATAATTGCTCAAGCGTGTATTTCAAACATCGACGTTAAAGTTGGAGAACTAATTTGCCCAATGATAGACGCTCGCAGAATGGAAGTATACCATAAT
>DAOSIN010000067.1:0-7826 GCA_035366675.1 Salinivirgaceae bacterium
ATTCCAGTAATATTTTCCTGTTTCTTTAAGACAACCACCTGCGACTATCTCTCCACCAAGAAAATCTGTTAACTGTGTCCATTCTGCATCGCTTGGCAGATGCCAACCAGCAGGACAAACGCCTTGTACTCCACTTGGATTAGCATCGCTACTATTTGCGCCATTCATAGCTGCTGCCCAATTATACAATACTCCGTAGATATTGTAATTGGCGGTTGATTTAGCTTTTGCAACATCAGTACCGTTGTAGCCATAAACATAATAGTATGGTTCTGTTGCTGACTCCATGCGGGGACCAACTACGTTGGGTAAATAACGCAAATTTTCTGCCATCCAAACCTGTTCGCCAATAGCTATGTATTGATAAACATTGCCATCTCGGGAATCAGTAAAACCATTTTTAGTCGTAAAGGACATGGTACTACCATAGCCTGTCCCATTACTATTTGTCGCGTACGCTCGTACATAATACGTTGTGCCGAGTGACAAATCAACCAATTTGCTAGAAAATTCACCAGCTCCCGCCCCATCTGATGTTTTATTATCAAATATTGTTGGAGATAGATTTGTGCTCCAACACACTCCTCGCTCTGTTACAGTTGCTCCACAGTCTGAAGTGATATTACCGCCACTTCTTGCAGTATTTCCAATAATTTCTGTTACTTCTGTAGTTGATAATACTGGTACACCAATATTTGCATTGTTACCGTTTATATTATCATCATTTTTCTCGCAACTACTTGCAAGAACCAAAAATGCTCCCACTATTAATAGGGGAAAAATAAAATTGTTATTTCTTATCATGAGTTTACAAAATTACAGAGTTAAGTCAAATTTGATTTGGTATGTTTATTTCATATCACTGCAAAGGTAATAAAACCCTTTTATAGACAAAATTATAATATCAAAAATAGCGATAGTTATATTATGAGTATGTCCAAATAGTATATACAACATTGAAAAAATATCTATTTTTGCAAAAATAGTTTATTAAATGAGCAGTAAATTCTTAACAACAGCCGAACAGATAGAATCTTTATCGTACCTGAACAGTATCGATTTTTTTGCGCGCCAGATAGTTGATGGCTTTATTTCGGGTATTCACAAAAGTCCATATCACGGCTTTTCGGTTGAGTTTGCCGAACATAGGGTTTACAATCAAGGTGAATCTGTACGACATATTGACTGGAAACTATTTGGCAGAACCGATAAACTGTTTGTAAAAAACTACGAGGCTGAAACCAATTTGCGTTGCCAGATTGTGATAGATTGCAGCAGCTCAATGTTTTACCCTACGGATAAAACCATTCACAAGGCTGGGTATTCGGCTCTTTGTGCGGCTGCAATTTCGCATATGCTTAATCGTCAGCGCGATGCTGTGGGGCTAACTCTTTTTTCAGGTAAAGTTGATGAGCACTTTTCGCCACACCTTTCAAACAGTCATCAAAAACTGATATTCAGCAAATTAGATGATATTCTGCGAAGCAAATACAACACAGAAACCAAAACCGGAACGGCAACAGCCGACACACTACATCAAATAGCCGAGGTTATTAACAAACGTTCATTAGTTGTATTGTTTACCGATATGTTTACTCAAACACCTGTTAATGAAGTATATGAATCTTTAGAACATCTGAGATACAATAAAAACGAAGTGATAATCTTTCACGTAACTCACAAAAAAACTGAACATATGTTCGAGCTTGATAATCGCCCATATAAACTTATTGATATGGAAACGGGCGAAAGCTTTAATTTGAACCCTGCCGAATATCGCGAATACTATTTGCAACAGATTAAGGAAAAGTTCGATGAGTTGAAAAAACGATGTTTGCAATATAAAATTGAACTTGTTGAGGCTGATATAGATAATCCTTTTAGTAGTGTGCTTTCTCCGTGGCTTGTGAAGCGAAGTAAACTGTTTTAGCCAATCGGCTTTCTTGGAGGAATACATTAAATTTTTAACATACAGAATACTAATCGTTTACAACAAATAAAACTAAAAAATTATGAGTAAAATTAAAGGTATAATTATTGGCATACTTGCTTTTACAATAAATGCAACTACCTTGGCACAAAACGTAGGCGAAAAGTTTAAGGCGGATAGTCTTTACTACAAAATCACAAGCCTTTCACCTGCAACGGTAGAGGTAACCCCTCAACATGAGTACTCTTGGGATTATGATGAAGAACCTGCAGGAACTGTAATTATTCCAACCACAGTAACCTACAATGATATTGCATTTGAGGTTACAGCAATTGGAAATTATGGTTTTAACTTGTGTTCTAACTTAATATCGATTAGCATTCCTGCTTCTGTCATAACAATCGGAAAAAATGCTTTTTCCTATTGTGAAAATTTAATATCAATTAATATTCCTGAATCGGTAACGTCAATCGGGGATGGGGCTTTTTACGAATGTGAAAGCTTAACATCAATTATTATTCCTGAATCGGTAACATCAATTGGAGAATCGGCATTTTCTAATTGTAAAAGTTTAACGTCAATTAATATACCCAACTCCGTTACTTTGATAGATGATGATGTTTTTAGCTGTTGTACTAATTTAGCATCAGTTAATATTCCTGAATCGGTAAAGTCAATTGGGAAAAGTGCTTTTTTTGGATGTATAAATTTAACATCAATCAATATTCCTGAATCGATAACATCAATTGGGATGAGTGCCTTTGCCGCATGTAGGGGTTTAAAATCATTTAATATTCCCAGGTCTGTTACTTCAATAGAGGATCTTGTTTTCAACTATTGTACTAATTTAACATCGGTTTATATTCCCGAATCGGTAACGTCAATTGGGTATTATGCTTTTAACTTCAGTGGCTTAACTTCAATTAATATTCCTGAGTCGGTAACTCATATTGGAGGTTCGGCTTTTGAAAACTGTACAAGCTTAACTTCAATTATATCTAATATGCCAAACCCTGCTTTTGTATCTTTAGGTTTAAATGTATTCTATGGTATTCCAAAGGGCACAGATAACAACCCTTGTGCACTCTACGTACCTGAGGGAAGTTTGCACCTCTATCAAAATGCCGAACAGTGGCAAGACTTTGTGCCAAATATGTTTACCGGAATTGATGATGTCGCACAATCGTCTGTAGTTATATATCCAAATCCAACAAGCAATACACTCAATATAAAAAGCGACACGCCCATCTATAGTTTTGAACTTTACGATGCTCTTGGCAGGTTGATACAAAATAAAACAGAAATGTTTAGCACAGAAAACACTGTAGATGTGTCTTCACTTACACGTGGTATCTACTTTGTTAGACTCCGCACCACAAATGGTGTCGTGGAACATAAAGTTGTTGTTGATAATTAATTGATTTTTAGCAAATTAACAGCTGCTCGCTACTAAAACACACTCTGTGTTCCAATTATTAATTGTACATTGCTAATTGCTAATTGAAATAAGGTCTGCTAAGACGATTGCCGTAATAGCCTCAATTATCACAGGCATACGCAAAGCGATACAGGCATCGTGACGACCGCTTATTTTAAGGCTTTCGCTTTTTCCTGTTTTCATGTTTATAGTTAGCTGCTCTTTGCCGATACTTGGAGTTGGTTTTACTGCTACTCTGAAAATCAGGTCGTTGCCGTTGGTAATTCCGCCTGTAATTCCGCCGGAATGGTTTGTTTCTGTCTTTCCAGATATATCTATAAGTGGGTCGTTGTGTTGCGAGCCTTTCATTGTTGCTGCTGCAAATCCCGCCCCAAACTCAATTCCCTTTACAGCGGGAATTGAAAAAGCGAGATGACTGATTACCGACTCGACCGAATTAAAAAATGGTTCGCCTAAACCTATTGGGATATTGGTTGCGTTACATTCTACTACTCCTCCGATTGAGTCGTTTTCTGCTATAGCTTGCTCTATCATTGTTTCTATATCTGTGCTTCCACCAACTGATAGCAGTTTTGCTTCGATATTTATGTCGCCAATTTGTTTTTTTGCAACAACTCCTGCTGCTACCAAAGCTAATGTGAGTCTTCCGGAAAAGTGTCCTCCTCCACGGTAATCATTAAAGCCCTGAAATTTTTTAAGTGCAACAAAATCGGCATGACCTGGACGAGGAGTGTCGCGAATATATTCGTAATCAACTGATTGCACATTTTTGTTTTCAAAAACTATGGTTAGTGGCGCACCTGTTGTAAATCCGTTGAATAAGCCTGAAATTATTTGAGGCTTGTCATCTTCGATGCGTGGCGTAGTGCCTTTTGCTCCCGATTTTCTACGTAAAATGTCTGCTTCAAAATCCTTGAGAGTTAGCGACATTCCGGGTTTTACTCCGTCAATGGTTACGCCAACAACATCGCCATGCGACTCGCCAAATATGCTAATTCTAAATAGTTGTCCGAAAGTATTCATCTTCTGTTATTTATTGAGTAATGGTTTTTAGGTCATCGAAAAAATTGGGGTAACTTTTGTTTACGGCTTCTGCGTTTTCAATTTCAACTGTACAGTTACCGCTTAGAGCAGCTGTGGCACAAGCCATTACTATTCTGTGGTCGTCGTGAGAAAAGAGGCTTCCGCTTTTGGGTTTTGCGCCATATATTGTCATTGCGTTGTTGGCGAGTTCGATTTTTATTCCAAGCTTCCCGAACTCCTGTTTGAGTGTTGTTGCTCTGTCGCTCTCTTTGTTTTTTAATCTGTCGCTACCTATGATTGTTGTTTTTCCTTGACAATGAGCAGCTAACGCAACTAAGGGAGGGAAAAGATCTGGGCAATTGGTGGCATCGAAACTAAATCCCACAAGGCTGTTTTTCAGAACTTTAACAGAGTTTTGTTTTATAACAACATCAGCTCCCGCTAATTTTAAAGCCTCAATAATTGCACGATCGGCTTGATAAGAGTTTGGGGAAAGGTTTGTAACTTCAATTTCGCCCGCAATTGCTCCTGCAACTAACAGAAAAGCTGCACCGCTCCAGTCGCCCTCAACTTCATAGTTAACGGAACGGTATTTTTGAGATGCTTTTATTACGAACTTTTCGTAATTAATGTTCGTAACATCCACCCCAAAATCTTGCATTATGCTTATAGTCAAGTCAATATATGGAGTGCTTTTTAGGTTGTCAACTTTTATTAGGGTATCTGTTTCTGCAAAAGGAGCAGCCATTAAAAGTCCTGTAAGTACTTGAGAACTAATGGAGCCGTCAATATTAATTTTACCGCCTTTTATAGGTCCTTTTATTTTGAAAGGCAAAAAGCCGTTGTTTGTTAAACAAGTTGCACCCAATTGAGTCAAAGAGTCTGCAATCATCTGCATTGGACGCTTTTTCAGAGTTCTCTCTCCCGTCATCACAACCGAGCTATCGAGCGTAGCAACAATTGGAGAAAGCATTCTGATACATAAGCCCGATTCGCCACAGTTTAGTGCTTCGGTAGGTGATTTCAAGCCACCTTTAACAGTTAGCAATTTATGATTACCCGAAATTTCTGCTCCAAGACGTTTACAAACGTTTATTGTTGCCAAAACATCATCGCTACTGCCAACGTTTTTTATAGTTGATATGCCTTCAGCCAACGCAGCCAAAGCTATTGCACGCTGTGCAACGCTTTTGGATGCGGGAGCCTGAACTGTCCCCTTAACCGTTGATGAGCAGATTTTTTTCTTCATTTAAACGTTTATTAAATTCAGCCTCATCGCTTGAACTTGTATATATTACAATATCAACATCTTGAAAATCAACATGTTTTACATTAGGATTTAACGCTAAAGCATTAATATTTTCGGGATTTAAGTTACTACTAAATTTCGTCTCCATAACTGTTTTTTCAGGCTCTTTGCCAAAAAACAGCTTATATGTTTCTATTGCCTGATACAAAAGCCACTCTTTTCCTGAAATCAGCCTACATTCTTGCTTTAGAGCATAATCCGCTACTCCTGAGCGACGATAATTTGCATCTAAGATAATCAGATTTTTGGGTAAAATTATCCCCTGCAATGGATTTGCCTGTGGCAAAAGTGACGAAATAATTATATCGGTTTTACTAATATATTGCTCCAACTTATCTAAGCTAATTGCCTTACAATCAAACGATTTAGCTACTTGTTTCGCCTTTTCAAATGTTCTGTTGGCAATTGTAACATTTGCACCTTTCTGCGTCAGTCCAAACATGGCAGCTCTTGCTGCTGCTCCTGCGCCAAGTACAAGGCAATTCGCTGTTTTTAAGTCCACCATCTTCTCTAATGGCTTTATAACTCCCAGATGGTCAGTATTATACCCCAAAAGCGTTCCGTTGGAATTTATAACAACGTTTATTCCGCCTATTTGCTTGGCTTCATCAGATATGCTATCTACGTATTCTAAAACAGCCTCTTTAAATGGTGTTGTGATATTTGCTCCTCTGATTTTATGCTTCTTAATAATATCGGCAACCTCTTTGCCGTTAGTTGTCTGAATGCGAGTATAAAACGCATTAATATTTTTATGTTCAAAAACAGCATTAAAAATCTGAGGACTACGACTATGCAAAATCGGATTTCCAAAAACGGCAAATATTTTTTTTGTGTAAGCCTGCATATTTGTTCAATCAACGTTATACTTATCTAAAAAATCATTAACCAAACTATAACTTGGCAATCCGGGTGCAATCTCTGTATCTAAAATTGATGCGTAAGTGTATGGTGCACCAACGATAGGTGCTGCCAAACGTGTAATTAACCCAAGTTTTCCCATGCAAAAAGCCACCAAGTTTTTATAATTTTCGTATAAACCTAAAACTCTTGAACAATCGGCCTGATCGTTAGCCATACAAGTAATTTTAACAACATCTGCACCTTTTGTAAACAAATTGTTTATGATTTTAGTTAACTCCTGCAAAGTTGGAGTATTTGTATAATTATGGTAAGATAAAATTACTTTACAACCACTGTTACGAGCCTTTTCAATTAGCTTTAAACGCAGATTTTCAGGTAGTTCTATATCTAAATCTATATAACTACACACATATTTAATTGCTGTTGTATAGTTTTGTTCAACAGTCTGTGTATCAACGCTATCTCTATAGGTTGCAATTGAGTTTGTTAGTTTGGCAAATATATTTTGGTACTGTTGGTAAGTATAATTAAGCAAGTCCATGCGTATCTCGGCAAATGAAATGGTTTCAATTGCCTGTATTGCTTTTTCGTAGGTTAAGTTACCTAAGACTATACAGATTTTGCTGTTTGTTTTCATTTTATAATTGTCTATTTTTCAAAAACAAACTCTTTTATTTCATCAAAACTAATTTTTTCTATGATTACACTTCCAAGTCCTTTTAGAAAAATAAAATCTATCACACTGCCGTTTTTCTTTTTATCTTTTGTTAGCGCATTAAAAACTTTGGATACATCTACGTTATAGCAAACAGGCAAACTGAATGAGCGCAATAAACCAACCAGTCTCATATAATCTCTGTTTGTAATTAATTCTTTTTTGTGAGATAGGCGAGCTGCAAACTCTAACCCTAAGCTAACACTTTGACCATGAGGTAAATTGGTTGTTTTTTCTATTGCATGCCCCCACGTATGTCCTAAGTTTAATGTTTTCCGCAATCCAGTCTCTTTTTCGTCGTTGTTTACAATATCAGATTTGATTTGAATTGAACGTGCCAATAGCGGTGTAATTGTCTCGATATCACACTTAATTAACTTATCAACATTTTGCTCCATAAATTCAAAATCAGAAAAGCTTGCTATCAGACAATGTTTTATCATTTCGGCAAAACCATTTGATAACTCCACATTCGACAGAGTTTTGAGCATCGAAATATCGCAAATTACAAACTTTGGAAGATTGAATGTCCCGATAATGTTTTTGT
>DAOSIN010000068.1:0-7802 GCA_035366675.1 Salinivirgaceae bacterium
CGGCTCCTTTAATTCACACGGATACATGAAATAAAACTTCAAAGGACAGTCAATATATGTGTTTATTGCGGTGGGACTTAGACCTTTGGCGTGAACTTCTTTCATATATGCCGATACTTTTTCGTCCCATGGAAAAAAAATTGGCTGTGGAAGTTTTGAGACTATTTGGAAATCGTATATTTTCTTGGGTTTAAAATCCCACTTCTGTTCTGCAATAAACTGTTGTAGAAATCGTGTTGGCTCGGCTTTTTCAATTTCTTGCTCATCGGTATTAACGATAAACGTAATGTTTTTTGAGCGTTGCATAAGCCTGTACATGTGATAGGCTGTAACGTTAATATTGTCTTCAAACGTGGTAAGATCGTAACTTTTTCTAATAGAGTAGGGGATATGCGAAATCTGTCGTGATGTTGACGGAATTACTCCTTCGTTAGCACCAGCTATTATAACATTTTCAAAATCAAGGCATTTAGTTTCGGCGATGCTCGTAATTTGAATACCACTAACAGGAGAGCCTTCAAAAGGTACGCTCAAATTGTTGATAAGTCGTTTTATTAACTTGGCTTGTATATTTGTATCTAATTGTAAATCACAGCTTTTAATAACGTTTGAAAATTGGTTTAAATGAGTAATAATGTGTTGTGCCGACTCTATATCGAAACTGTTTTGGACGGTTTCATGTTCGCAACTCTCTTTGCAAACAGCGATATAATCTTTTAGAATATTAGATAGTTTTGATGATATCGTTTCACTTTCAATTAAAAGACTTTTGTATAACCATGCAGAGGATTGAAACTCATCAACATCAACGAAAATTTTCCCTTTGCACTTTTCTGTAATTAAAGTTGAGTCGCTTTGAGTAATTCCCTTACTATTTGCTAAACTTTGCAGAAGTTCAACCGAAAATCTATTTTGGTATTTACTGTTTGTTTGTTGTGTCCATAGATTTAGAAAAATTGAAGTAAAAGAGGCTGAGCTTGAATACTTTACCTGCCAGCCTGTTGTTATATTAATACCATTATATTTAGGCAGTTTACTAAGCATAGGCTGTAATATATTGGTGTCAGCTAGCACAATTGCCGTAAAATCGGGATTACTGTTATCTGACAAATGTTTTTCTGTTGCACAGTTTATTGCTAACTGCGCTACTGACGACATACCCGGTGTTTCTTGAATATCAACACTTTTACTCTTATCAAAATTTTCAAAATTAGATTTATCTAAAGCTGACGGGAACAGTTTTAAATTCTCTCTTATGTGATAGCCCGCCTCATATTTTTTATCAAGATATAATTCATCATAATCCCAATAAAAATGAGCTTTATCATTGTTTTTAATAAACTGCAAAATTGCCTTTTCAGCATTTGTCAGGTAGTCGAATCCTACAAATATATAATCGGTGTTGAGAAGGGTAACATTACCACTACTTAGGTTGTCTAATGCGTTTTTGATGCTCTTCCCATGGTACGCTATCTTTCTATCGGTCAGGTATTTATTGTAGTCTTTATAGATAGGCAATAGATTTTTCCAAAATTCCAAAAAGCATGTTTTTATTTTGGTGTTTTCATCGGAATAAAATGTTTTCCAAAAACGTTCGATAGAGCTTGCAAGTTCTTTATCGTCGAAAATCTCTTCAATCTGCTTTATGTTTTTTATTAGGCTGAACACCTCTTCGGGTTCAGCTAACGCTTTGTCAATATCATTAAAATCAGATAGTATTACTTCTCCCCAAAAATAAAAATCGTCAAATGTTTCACTTCCCGGCAAATGTTTTTTATAAACTATAAAGAGATGATAAATTAGCTCTAAATTGCTAACAGTTATTAGGTTAGACCAGCTTTCAACAAGTTCATTAAGAGTAGTAACCTTTGGAGCCAACATCTCATTCGATGATACTTGGCTTAAATATCTATATAAGTAATACTCAGGTCGTTTCGAGGGAAGAACAACTATTTTATCTTCAAGATTACTCTTAAATTTGTTGTAAATATCTTGTGCTACAAGTTTTAAAAATTGTGCCATTAATAAAATTTCTGTAAAATGGTCAACTAATTGATAGAGTGTGTATAAAACGTAACTTTCAGTTCTATTTCTGTCTCTATTTCTCAATGGCTAAAATAATAAAAAACCGTGATTTGTTGATTATTTTTTCATTTCTAAAATAAAGTTATCGTAACATGATATACCAGAATTTATTAGGTAATATAAAAATTGGCTAAAAATAGGTATGTAAATTCATATTTATTTGTATGTTTACATGCTGTAAAGTCAGTTGTTATGTCGCATGCAGAGTTTGAAACACAGTTATGCAATTTACGGAGCAGTTTAGAACGTTATGCTTACAGTTTAACTATGAACAAAGATGAAGCTGATGACTTGCTTCAAGAGACAATCTACAAGGCTCTCCGCTATCGTGATAGTTTTGCTGAAGACACCAATCTTCTTGCTTGGACTTTCACTATCATGAAAAATATTTTTATCAACAATTACCGTAAAAATTCGCGATTGTCCAAAAACTACGACATAAGAAAAGATACAACTTTATTGGAAAGGCAGATTGAGACAGCAATAATGAACCCAGATAGTGCATATTCTGTGAAAGAGATACAAAAAGCTATTTCAGAGCTTCCCGATGAATACAGGATTACATTTAACATGCACACAGAGGGCTACAAATATAAGGAGATAGCCGAAGCGTTAAATATTCCAATTGGCTCGGTTAAAAGTAGAATTTTTATTGCGCGTAGAAAGCTAATGGCAAGGCTAAGAGAATACGAGTAAACAACAAACAATGTGCAATTAACAATTAGCAATGAACAATTATGTAGAGACAGCGCATGCGCTGTCTCTACTTTTAACTTTTAACTTTTACCTTTTAACTCAATTGCTAATTGCTAATTGCTCATTGTTCATTGAATTCACGTGTGTATTGCTTCGCCATGAGCTGCTGCCGCAGCTTCCATTACAGCCTCCGACATTGTCGGGTGTGGGTGAATAGCTTTAATCAAGTCTATTGCTGTTGCGTCAAGTTTTTTCGCAACTATCAGTTCGGCAATCATTTCGGTAACATTAAGTCCTATCATGTGTGCGCCAAGTATCTTATCATTTTTGGCATCGAATACCAATTTTACAAATCCCGTGTTGTTACCGGCTGAGTTTGCCTTTCCTGATGCTGTAAATGGAAATTTTCCAATTTTTACTTCGTAGCCAGCTTCAATGGCTTTTTTCTCGGACAGCCCAACAGATGCTATTTCAGGAGTGGTATAGGTACAGCCAGGGATATTTGTGTAGTCGATTGGTTCTGGCGATAGCCCAGCAATTTTCTCAACGCAACAAATCGCTTCTGCCGATGATACGTGTGCTAAAGCAGGTCCGTGAACTATGTCGCCGATGGCATATACGCCTTTAACGTTTGTGCGGTAAAAGTCATCGACTTTAATTTTGCCTTTTTCTAAAACTATTCCGTTCTCCTCTAATCCAATGTCCTCGATGTTTGGGGTTACGCCAACAGCCGACAGAACAATCTCAGCTTCAACACTCTTTTCTCCTTTTGGAGTTTTTATGGTAACGGTGCACAAATCGCCTGACGTATCAACCTTTTCAACCGAAGAGTCGGTCATTACCTCGATACCCATTCTTTTAAATGATCTGCCTAATTGTCTTGACACTTCTTCATCTTCGTTGGGTACAATGTTAGGAAGGAATTCTACCAAAGTTACCTTTGTTCCAATAGAGCTATAAAAGTAAGCAAATTCGCTACCAATAGCTCCCGAGCCTACAACCACCATGCTTGCGGGCTGTTTCTCTAAAGTTAATGCTTTGCGATATCCAATAATTTTAACGCCATCTTGTTGAAGATTAGGAAGTTGTTTAGAGCGTGCGCCTGTTGCAAGGATAATATGGTCAGCCTCAACAACTGTTTTTGTGCCATCTTCGCCTGTAACCTCTACTTTTCCGTCTCCAGCGAGTTTGCCAAATCCTTGAATAACATCTACTTTGTTTTTCTTGAGCAAAAATTGAACACCTTTACTCATATTTGCAGCAACTCCGCGACTGCGTTCAACCATCTTTGGCAGGTTGGGTTTTATATCACCCTCAATTTCAACTCCATAGTCGGCAGATTTTTTGGCATAGTCAAATACCTGTCCGCTTTTTAAAAGAGATTTTGTTGGGATACAGCCCCAGTTTAAACAGATCCCGCCCAACTCTGCGCGTTCAACTATTGCAACACTTAAATTTAATTGCGATGCTCTGATAGCAGCCACGTATCCTCCCGGACCGCTTCCTATTACTAATACTTGATATTTCATATTATTAAATTTTTATGATTATCGGTTATTTTGATATATACAAATGTAGTTAAGATTTTTTAATTATTTTGGTAACTATGTTCACTAATACGAATAATGCTATCAGTGAAAATATTATGGTTGCACCAGATGGAACATTGATATACCACGATATTGTTAACCCTAGCAACGATCCTAAGATAGCGAAAAGAATGGATAAAAACATGATATATTTAAAATTATTAGTAATCTGATTTGCAATAGCTTGTGGGATTGTTAGCAGTGATATAATTAGCACAATACCTGCAATTTTCATAGAAAACACAATTGATAGCGCCACTAATGACATCAAGATATATTTGAACGGCGCTACAGGTATTTTATGCGTTTTTACATATTCCGAATCGAACGAAATAAATAGTATTGGTCTGTAAAACACCGTAAAAAACAGAATTGTAACAAGAGCCAACGCCCCAATTAAATATAAATCAAATGTTTCGATGGTTAGAATTGAGCCAAAAAGATAGTTCATAAGATTTGGCGTATATCCGGGAGAGAGATATATAAAAAAGATACCTAAAGCCATTCCCATAGACCACCATATCCCGATTATTGAATCGTTTCTAACCCGTGTTTTGTCAGTAAAAAATTCTATGCCCAATGCGGTCAAAACAGAAAATATAGCAGCTCCTAATATCGGATTAAAGTTTAAGTACCACGCTAATCCCAATCCCCCGAATGATGCGTGCGCTATTCCACCACTTAAAAAAACTATCCGATTAGTTACAATGTAGGTTCCTATTATTCCGCAAACTATGCCAGACAACACAGAAGCAATAACAGCATGCAACAGAAAACGATATTCAAAAATTGCGCTAATCATAACTCATCGTGATTTAAAAGTACTGTGTGAGGGACAGTTCCATGTGTAATCAATTGAATAGGACAGTTGTACGATTCCAATTGCTGTTGCGTTATGATATTCGATTTATGGTGGTGCAAATCGCGATTAACGCAGGCAATGCTTTTTACATAAGTGGAAATAGTTCCTAAATCGTGTGAAACAATCATAATTGCCTTTGTTTCATTCAGTTGCTTGAGCAATTCGTATAGTTCGCCCTCAAACTTATTGTCAACAAAGGTGTTGGGTTCGTCTAAAATCAGCAAGTCGGGGTCGCTGATAAGTGCTCGGCAAAGCAGGACGCGTTGGCGTTCTCCTCCGGACAGACTGCCGTATTTTTTCTTAGCAAACCCTTTAATACCAGCAAACTCTAACCAATACTCAGCTTTTTTAAAGTCGGCTTTTGTAAATCGTTTAAAAATACCTTTCTCTCCGAACAGTCCGCTCAAAACCACTTCGTTAACAGGAATTGGAAATCTGTTGTCGTGTTGATTCATTTGTGGTAAATAACCGACAGGACTTTTTGTATTGAAAACAATTTCTCCTTCAACGGGCTTTATTAGTCCCACAATTGCTTTAAGCAGAGTGGTTTTGCCTCCGCCGTTAGGTCCAACAATTCCAATAAAATCGTTTTTGAAAACATCAAGGTTAATCCCCGACAGTATTGGCTTTTCGCCATAGCCAACAGTCAAATTTTTTATACTAAGTAATGGTAAACTCATTTCAATCTATTCTGATTTTCTAAGTGCATTCTCTATAATATCGGTTGTTTCATACATTATGTGCAACCAGTCGTAATCTAAGGGCTTGATTTGAGCTATTTCAGCGCCCGTCTCTTGTGCTATAACAGAGGCCCTTTCAAATGGAAACTCATTTTGAATTAAAATAACTTTTATATTCTCTCTCTTTACCTCTTCAATAATTTCTTTCATTTTCGATGGACTTGGTTCTTTGCCATCAACCTCAATAACAATCTGTTGTAAGTTGTATTGATATGCATACCAAGTCAGCGCAGGGTGAAAAAGCAAGAACTTTCTGTTCTGAAAACCCGATAATTTTTCAGTTATATAATTGTCCAACGAGTCAATCTCTTTTAAAAACAAATTCTCGTTTTTTCTAATGGAGTCGGCATTTGCAGGGACAAGTTCACACAGCTCATCAGCCATTACCATAACCATCTCTTTTACCATAGGCGGATTTAGCCAAATATGAGGGTCAATTCTCGATGCGTGTTTGTGTACGTGATGTTCGCTTTCGTGAGAGTGTTCACATTCAATGGTGTCCGCCAGCGTTAAATCTAACTTTTCCGACAGGTCAACAACTTTCATTTTTGGGTTTGAGTTTATAAATTTAGGAATCCACGCATACTCGAAATCAATATGTCCAATTCTGAAATATATGTCAGATTTTGAAGTTTTCCGCATCTGTTCAGGTGTCGGCTCGTAGGTAGAGTGCTCTGAACCAGCCACTAACATCGCATTAACCTCGACAAAATCTGATGCTAACCGTTCAACCCAATACTGTTGCGCTAACAAGCTAACGGTTACAATTGGCTTGTCAGATTTTTGGTTATTGTGATTGCAAGAGGTTAGTAGTGTGAGGCTTAGTATAATTGCGAAGTTTTTCATTTGGTTAAAAGTTTATAAAGTGCGAAATTAATATTTTCGTTCGCTTTAAGCAATTAATACTAATTGTAATTTTAAAAAGATTGGACTATTTTAAAATTACAATTGGTATTAGACGTTACTTATTTTGAAATGTTCATTTTGATACTTCGACTTAGCTCAGCACGACGCTCCGCTCAGCGACCAAGCGCAACGCTTCAGCGAAACTTATTTTGCAACGTTCATTTCAGCGAAACTCATTTTGCAATGTTCATTTCAGCGAAGCTCATTTTGCAATGTTCATTTCGACTCCGCTCAATGAACAGGGGCTCGGACGTTGAGCGGAGCGTTGTGCCAAGCGGAGCCGAAGTGCCGAAACGTCGTATTGATTATTTCGACATCACTTATTTTGCAATGTTCATTTCGACTCCGCTCAATGAACAGGTAACCCGGTCATTGAGCGGAGCGTTGTGCTGAGCGGAGTCGAAGTGTCTAAACGTCATTTACATGGTGGGTAGCTGTGTTGTTTTGGTCACACTTCGACTTCGCTCAATGCAGTGCTTCGCTCAATGCAACGCTACGCTCAGCGCAAGCATTGCTAATTGCCTTTCAATCCCTTAAGCAACGAACGGAACGACCTACCTCCTTATAGAAATTGTCCCAGATTACTTTGCTGTTACTGTAGTTCATGCTACGGTACCATGCGATTGTATCATTGATCTCCGTAGCACTCCACCAGTGACCGTGGCTCCCAACGGAGTAGAAATATCCATAGTTACTACGGTAACCACCCGGCAGGGCAGTAAAACCAGACTCGTTGGTGGTACCTTCATTTGGCGATTTCCAATGAGATGTGCCAGCCTCTTTTAACTTTCCGCCTTCGTTAGAGCCTCGATACCATGTGTTATTTGCTTGCTCTTGTGTCATTCCAAGATACATTTCAAGCTGTTTCCACTCTGCATCGCTGGGCAAATGCCAGCCTGTTGGGCATATACCTTGCACTCCGCT
>DAOSIN010000069.1:0-7770 GCA_035366675.1 Salinivirgaceae bacterium
TTACCTATATCTGCCTCCGTTCCGCTTCTGCCTTGCAAAACATCTATCTGAAACGTAGTGATGAAATCGGCATCTACCTGCATTGTATTGATCATTAACTTGTTACCCTCTGCATCTTCTACCGCATTACGTGACCAACCCGCTCCAGGTGAATGCGTTGTTAGCGACAAATCGGTTATAAACGGCAATTTTGAAAACGATTCTTTAACTACCGAATAATTCTCATAATCTTCGGGTAAATCAATTCTTAAAAGTTGCTCAGTTTTAAATCCGTAATTGGCGGTCTTGACAAAATATAACTGTTTATTAATCAATAACAGACTCGATAACAGTACAATAGATATAACCAATTGAGCTACTGTCATTATTTTAGACAGCGAGCTTGCTTTAATTCGCTTGTGAGATTTGCTCAACAATAAAGTAATTTTTGAACGCCAAATAAGACTCACCGGAAACCATGCCGACAGTAAAATAACGAGTATCAACACTAAAACGGAAACTGCTAACACTGAGGGCTTTAACAACCATAAAATATCGAGTTTAACTTGAAGCAACTGTTCCGCAAATGGCAATGCCATGCCCGTGAATAATATAGCAAACACCAAGGCAATTAAAATCGATAAACCTATCTCCACCAAGTAGTATCGAAAAATCTGCGCCTTTCCTGCACCCGCAGCCATACGAATACCCATCTGTTTAAGCATTTGTAACTGTTTGGATATGTTGTAGTTAACGTAATTAAACAGCGACATAAAGAGCGTAAGCAGGGCAATTGTCGTAAAAATCCAAAGTATTTTTCTATTACCCAATTTGTGAGACTCTGAAGCGTCTAATTCGGAAAAATAAATAGATTTGACGGGTTGAAGCAATACACTCGCTATATCTGTGCGATTTTCAGGAAAATTGGCATTCATTTTTTTAGCCAGAGCCTCTACGTCAGTCCCTTTCCTCACAGTGAGAAAGAATTCTCTTGTCAGGTATCTGCCATTTTCATCGTTAACAACCGAAAATTCTTCTGTATCATCATGCAGATATATATCCGCACCAAACGTGGCATTAGATGGAATATCTTCGGCAATTGCTCCTACAACAAGGTCTAAATCGAAAAGTGTAACAGGCTCACCTACAACATCATAATGTCCGAACAGTTTTATCGCTGCTGATTTACTAAGAATAATTGAGTTTTTATCAGCAAACGGCTTATCTGACGAGGATACAAGAATATCTATGCCCGTAAACTCGAAAAAATCATCGGTGGTGCATATCATCTCGTAAACGTCCAGATATTTGTCGCCAATCTTGACAGTGGTAGGACTTTCCCTGTCATCTGAATAACACATAGACATCGCTTTCTCGATTTCTGGATACTCCTCCTTAATAATGGGAAAAATAGCTAAATCGAAATAAGTTTCGTTCTCATCGGCATCTTTTAGCCTGAAAGTTCTTTCGGCTTCAGGAAAAAAGGAGTTAACACTATTTTCGCGATAAACATATAACGCGATAATCAAACAAACAGTAAAACCAATGGCAAAACCGATAATGTTTAATGCCGAAAAGAGTTTGTTCTTTTGTAAACTGCGAAAAGCTTGCTTTAGGTACATATCAGTTAAAAGTTTTTAATCAATTAGCAATGAACAATGAGCAATGAACAATTATTAATACGTGAACTTCATCTATTCTCTTAAACTTTTGATGATTGAAAGTAACATTTTAAGCTATTCATCTGTATCATAAAAGATTGACTCAAACTTTTTATCTCTAATAACATTTTTTTTCATAACCACTTTATAATTGCTCATTGATAATTGCACATTGATAATTAATTTGGTCATTGTTAATTGAATTCACTCGTATTTAAGAGACTCCACTGGATTACGGTTTGCTGCACGCCAGCTTTGCCAGCTTACGGTAACGAGTGCTACTATTAGGGCGGATAATCCTGCTAATGCGAATATCCACCAGCTTAGTGTGGTTTTGTAGGCAAAGTTTTCTAACCATTTGGTCATTGCGAAATATGCCAACGGCGTGGCAATGACGAATGCTACGATAATCCATTTAACAAAACTTGTGTTCAGCAAGGTTAATATTTCGCCTACGGTTGCGCCGTTGATTTTGCGGATACCTATCTCTTTGGTGCGCTGCTCGGCTACAAACATGCTTAATCCAAACAGCCCCAAACAGGCAATGAAAATGGATATCCAACCTGCATGCACAAACAATTTCTGAAACTGTATTTCCCTTTTGTATAGTGCATCCCACTCTTTGTCCAAAAATTTGTACTCGAACGGAATATTGGGCGACAGGCGATTCCAACATTTTTCTATATCGGCAATTACAGTTTTTAGTTGTGAGTGGCTTTGTGCGGTGGTTTTCAAGTAGATAAAATTAGATACTTCGCCATTATTCATAAAGCATATTGGCTGAATAGGATAGTGCGCCGATTTGAAATTAAAATCCTCGATTACACCTACTATGCGCCCATCTCCCATTATTCTGGCTTTTTCAAAATCGTCAATTCCGTACTCACGCATAGCGGCTTGATTAAAAATTAATTCACTGTAATTCGCCTCTTTCGTAACAAAATTTTGCCCTGAAGTGAATTTTAACCCGAAGAAATCGAAGAAATTGGGTGTTACTCCAATTTTTACGAATCCAATAGTCTTTGCCTCACTATCGTAATGTAAATCAACCCCCCAGTTTTGTTTCACATCAACAAAGTCGGCATCAGCAAAGGTAATATCAGACACGCCCGAAATACTTTTAAACTCATTTGTTAACGACTGTGCATTGTGTTCAAAAAAACCGCTATTAAGCGTAGCATAAACAATGTGTTCACGCTGATATCCCGGATTTTGATTAAGCATCATATCGTTCTGCTTTTTTATGGCAAATAGACTGGCTATCAATCCTATAGCAACAGAAAATTGCAATACAGGTAGTACACTTCTGAAAAATCCACCACGTTGCTTTCCTGTTGTGGGTTTGATAAGACGTAAGGCTTGATAACGACCGAATATCAATCCGGGCAACAATCCTGTTATAAGTAGCGTAAAACCGAAGATAGCTACTGCCAACACCAAGTTTTGTGGCATAAAAAAGAGTGATATGGTGTAGTGTGTTCCTATCAATCCGTTGAAAAGCTCTAACACCAATGGAATAAAGAGAACGCATAACCCTAATACAGCTAATAACAGCAATCCCGCTTCGAATAGGAAAATTTGAATAACCCCCCATGTTTGGCTACCAAGCATTTTAACAACCGCCACACTTTTGTTTCTTTTTTGTCGCTGTGCCGAAACCAAATTAACGTAATTTATACATGCCATAAGCAAAATAAGTGTAGCTATAAATTCCAACACATTAAATGTTTGCAAATTACCTTTCTTTAATGTAGTCGCACAACTTGCTCCTTGTGGTGTATTGAGGAATAGTTGCGAATAGGGACGAATGGTGAAAGCTATTTCCCACTTAACATTTTCAGTTACTTCTGGACTTTTCGACAACTCTTTTAACTGTTGACTAAAGTTATCGGGGTCTATATTTGACGGCAGACGGCAAAAAGCTATGTAATTTCCAGCTCCCCAATGGTCTGCATTGCTTTTGTACCAATAGAGTGCTTCATCATTTAAAGTTATAGAAGTTACAGCATCGAATGTCCATGCTGAATTTTCGGGAAAATCTTTTAGCACTGCGCTTACCTCCACCAGCTGATTGTTGTAAAAAGTAGTGTTAAGGCGTAAAGTTTTGCCAATTGGGTTTTGATTTCCAAAAATTTTCTTTGCAAGACTTTCTCGCAACACAATTCGTGATGCTACATCTAACGCATGCTCCATATCTCCTGCGACAGCTTCGAACTGAAATACACTGAAAAATGAGGAGTCTGTATTAAGCAAATTGTTTACTTTAAAGGAGTTACCATTATCATCTAACAGAAAAACCTGTTCTGCAAAATCGTCAGCTGTGTTAGTTATGGGAATATCGGGGAAACGGTCACGCAATAACGCTATAGCTGGACGCGAGATATAGCTTGTGGAAAGCTCATCGTTTTGCGATAACATATAGATGTTTTCGTAATCTTTTATAAATTTATCGGTATCCTTCTCTTGCCGCACATACGAAAACAGCAACAAACTGATAACGATACCTAATGTTAATCCAAGTAAGTTTATTGTACTTACTACTTTGTTTTTCAATAAATTCCGAAATGCTATTTTCAAATTTTTCATGGTAACCGCTTTTTAATTGCTCATTGTTAATTGTTAATTGTTAATTGAATTCACTCATATTTGAGTGATTCTACGGGGTTTCTCGTTGCTGCGCGCCAGCTTTGCCAGCTTACGGTAACGAGTGCTACTATTAGGGCGGATAATCCTGCTAATGCGAATATCCACCAGCTTAGTGTGGTTTTGTAGGCGAAGTTTTCGAGCCAACGACTCATGGCGTAATAGGCTATGGGAGTGGCAATTACAAAGGCTATACTTAGCCATATAAGGACGTTACGGTTAAGCAGTCGCATGATCTCAAATACTGAGGCTCCGTTAACCTTTCTTATTCCGATTTCCTTTATTCTATCGCGTGAGATAAAAATAATTAACCCTAATAACCCAGTGAGTGCCAGCAGGATAGTCCACAGCGATACAAACTCAATAAAACGTGCCATGCGCTCCTCTTGATTATAGAGCTTTTCCAGCGACTCGTCTAAGAAACGGACTTCATATGTACCTTCGGGGTCAAATTTCTGTGCTGTTTCTTCGATATATCGGCGTGTTTGAGCGATATTTCCTCCCTGTACCTTAATCAGTATATTATTTTTTCGGGTTTCGGTGCGCCAAAAAAGCATTGGTGCTATATCTTCCTTGAGAGATGCAAAGTTGAAGTTCTTAGAAATACCAATAATATCGCCCATAAAATCGAAACCGGGAAACTTCTTTTCTAATGGTTTTTCCCAGCCAAATTCTTGCACAGCCTTCTCGTTAAGTATAAAGTTGTTGATATCGGCTTCGCCTTGTCGGAATGTGCGTCCGTCAACTATCTCTATTCCAAAGAATTCGATAAATCGGTCGTCCACGGGCCAAGCTGTGAGCATAACTTGTTGCCCATCAACTTCTCTTCCCCATCCCATTCCTACCTCTCCAGGAATGAATTGCGTATAGCAGTAATTTTTTATATCGGTGTTTTTCATCAACTCATCGCCAAAAGCTTGACTGCTTTCGCTCAACGATCCTGTTGTGTGCATATACAGAACATTCTCTTTATCAATGCCGATATCGAAATTATTCCAAAAACTCAACTGCTTTTCTATGGTCAACGAAACAGCAATAAGAGCAATAACAAAAACAAACTGAGTGGTAATAAGCACACTGCGGATTTTTTTTCCTTTCCCCGAAAAAAACATCTTTCCTTTTACCGCCTGCGATATGGGAGACGAAGTAATATAACGTGACGGATAAAAGGCAGCGATAAAACCGAAAAGCACGGCAAAAAGAATGAAAACAGCGTAAAATAGCTCTCTCCCCTTAAACGATAAGCCCGCTATTTTAAAAGTGTTCTCTAACGATTGGAAAAACATCTGATGAAGCAAGAAAGCCAAACCCAAAGCGATGAGCGACAGTGTTATAGCCTCTCCTATTATCTGTGCACGAGCTTTCCATCGCTTTTCGCCAAAGATTTGCTGTACCGACAGCGATTTTGCGCGTAACGGTGCTTGTGATGTTGAAAAGTTAACAAAATTAACAATTCCCATTACTAACAATATCACAATTAGCAGCGTTAAAATATTTAACACATTTTCGTTTACTGACGAAAACATATAACCTCTTGAGCCATAGTGCAATTGCGACAAAGGAATCAAATCTATTTTGATGTTCTCTACATTTTTAAACTCATTCAACTTTTTGATAATTTCAGCTACCAACTCTATTTCTGCGGCTTTAGCTTCCACAATAGCCTTATCTGTTCCCTCTTTGAGTTGAAATAATATGCTAAAGCCCCATTCGCTCCAGTCATCCTCATCTTCAGGGATAAGCGAAACAAAAGCTTCACACTTGAACGATGTATTGTGAGGCATATCTTTCATTACTCCGGTTACTGTTAACTCTTTCCTGCCTGCCAACAAAAGTTCCCCCACCACATCAGTACTGCCGAAGAAGTTTTTCGCCATCTTTTCCGAAATAACAACTGTATTGGGTTTAGATAGTGCCGTTTCGGGATTTCCTGCCAAAAACTGGAAGTCGAACATCGTAAAAAAGTCATTTGATGCTGTCATAGCGCTGTAAACAACCGCATCTTTACGTGTCCTGTCAGTACGACAAAACTCGTTATTCCACCATTCACGCATAATGACGCTTTTCTCAACTTCCGGAACGTTTTCTTTAATTAGCTCACACAAAGGCACAGGAAGTGATGAACCCCCTTCGGTATTAAACGACATTAAGTAGATATCGTCACTATTCTTATGAAATCCGTCGAAACTACGCTCATGCGACACATAAAGCGTTAGAACAACTATCCCCAAAAAAGCTACAACTAAGCTAATTAGCGTTAGAATAGAGGATAAACGGTATTTAGCTATGGTTTTAAAAATCTTTTTCATTGAGTTAAAAGTTTATAAAGTCTTTAATCAATGTGCAATTAGCAATGAGCAATGAATGGGTTTTGGGCTAAAGCCCAAAATACGTGTGTAAACACTTAAAAGTCACTGATATTGATAAAACCGCATTGTTCACTTCGTAATTCGTAATTCACAAATTGTTAATTGCTAATTGTTCATTGCTAATTGCTACATAATCGGCATGTCGGTTTGGCTCAAAACCATTCCGTCAAACAGGTTGATAATGCGATGAGCAAATCCTGCATCGTGTTGCGAGTGGGTTACCATGATAATTGTTGTTCCCTCTTTGTTGAGTTCGCCGAGTAGATCCATTACTTCGCGTCCGTTTTTCGAGTCTAAGTTACCTGTAGGCTCGTCGGCGAGGATAAGCTTGGGATTTGCTACTACTGCACGGGCAATAGCTACACGTTGTTGCTGTCCTCCCGAAAGCTGCTGGGGGTAGTGTTTTTCACGGTGTCCGATGTTCATACGTCTTAACACATCTTTTACCATCTCTTTGCGTTTGGCTGATGGTATTTTGAGGTACGTAAGCGGAAGCTCCACGTTTTCAAATACGTTCAACTCGTCAATCAGGTTGAAACTTTGAAAGACAAACCCGATATTCCCTTTTCTTAACTGCGTGCGTTGACTCTCTTTTAGGTGTCCCGCCTCCTCGCCATCGAAGAAGTAGTTTCCTTCGGTTGGATTGTCGAGCAGTCCCAAAATGTTTAGCAAGGTGGATTTTCCACATCCTGACGGTCCCATAACTGCAACAAATTCGCCATCTTCGACGTTAATGTCCACATCGCGCAATGCGAGTGTTTCGACCTCTTCGGTACGAAATATTTTTGTTAATTTTTCTGTGCGTATCATATTTTTATTTAATTTTTAATAATTTATACTGTTTATATTATTTAAAGAGCTTGCTACTTTTACCTTTCGACTAAATTAAGGCTTCCCGATTTACTAACACTTTTCGTTACATTATGCGGATTGCCGAAACAAACCACATCACTGGCTCCTGAAATAGTAATATTAAGGTCTTCGATTACACACAATTTACCATCGGAAGCACCCGAAAAACTAGCTTCACAAACTTGCGATATCAAACCTTTAGCCGATACATCGCTCGCGCCACTTGCGCTTAGTTTCAAAAGTTGGGCTTTCCCCGATAAAACTGC
>DAOSIN010000070.1:0-7689 GCA_035366675.1 Salinivirgaceae bacterium
GTTGAATTTGAATACTGTTGACACTCTCAACAAAATCGGGCATATTTACCAAAAACACACTGTGCGACTCGGCATCATTAAGCGGAATATCGTTAATTGTGATATTTATCCGTGTCATATCAACGCCACGAATTCTAAAACTTGAGTATCCAATCCCTGTTCCAGCGTCAGACGAAGCCACTAAAGACGGTGTAAGTTGTAACAGATATGGTATTTCCTGCCCACTGTTTTTCTCTTTTATTGTCTTGTAATCAATTGTTTGATGGCTTACGGGAGTGTTTTCCGATGCGCGCAATGCCGACACGATAACTTCTTGAGCTATATAGACTTGCTCTTCTAATTCAATCTCAATGTAGTAGTCGCTCTGGAGGGTAATTGTTCGTTTCTCGGGTAGATATCCCAAAAAACTACAAACTGTAGTTAATTTCTCATTCTTAGGCAGATCTGTTAATGTAAATTTGCCCTCGTGGTCTGTAATTGTACCTGTTTTCATTTTTTCGACAATTACGTTTGCGCCTTCAAGTGGGCGACCATCTTTTGTTGTGATTTTTCCACTTAAGGAAAATTGCGCCATAGAGCTGGTTACGCTCATTGCGATAAGAATTGTAAAAAAGTAATGTTTCATTTCTATTGCTTTTATAGTTTAACAAAAAGCAATGGGGAGATTAAAAAATGAGATACGAAAAAACTTTTCCCTTCGCCGGCATTATCCGGATCAGGTTCTAAGGGTATGATCTCAGCCTGAAAGTAAGGCACCCCATTGTATATATCGGTGACAAAGTTAACAAAAAAGTTAAAAGGTAAAAGCAATTAACAATTAACAATGTGCAATGAACAATTAATAATTGTTAACAGACTGATTGTTAGATAGATATTAGTGGTTTTTTCAGATAGGTTGTAGTGGTGGACTCAATTATTAATTAGCAATTTGTAATTCAATAATATAGGTTGATATTTTTATTGTAGAGGCTGTCTCAAAAGTCTCATTTAACAAAAAAGTGGCAAGGTGTTTAAGAAGTGTTCAAATGCAAGGCACTGAGCCCGTGCTTCGACAAGCTCAATAACCATCGAAGTACAGCAGTTGGGTACTCATGAGACACCGCCTACATAAACTCATAGCTGTTTTCCAAAGAGTCCATATATCTCCAAAAATCTTCGACTTTTAAAACTATGGTGGCTCTGTTGTCGTTAGGGTGAAAGCTGATTTTTTCGGCTTCTTTTAGTGCGGGATCAAAAAATATGTGTACGTGGTGCTCTTTATCGTTAAGAAGTCCGAAAGGGGATACGGAGCCGGGCTTTAATCCCAAATATTTTTCCATTCGTTTTTCCGATGCGAAAGAGAGCTTCCCCTGTTTTAACTTTTTCTCAAGAGCACTAATATCTAATTGAGTGTCGTGATGAACTATCACTAAATAGTGACGATTTCCCTTATGATTTCTAAAAAAAATGTTTTTACAAAATACAGCGTCAAGCCACCATTTATGAATTTTGGCATCTTCTATCGTTGGTATTGGTGGGTGTTCGTAGTATTCAAATTCAATCCCAAGCTCTTTCAAGTAATTATAAACAATCTCTTGTCCAATCATTTTTACTCTTTTTTTGTTTCACAATATCGTTTAATAACATTATAGGAATCGGATATCCCAAGTTGACCAGCTTTACTGATATCTAAACATCCGCGCTCAACCTCTTTCAGATAGATTAAAGTAAGACCTCGATTGTAGTAAGCTTGTGGTAGACTTTCGTCAATACTTATCGCTTTTGAATAGTCGTCTATTGCTTCGCGGAAACGTTGCGATAAAGCCATTATATTTGCTTTGTTGTAGTAGCATAACGAAAAATTGGGATTTAGTTCAACTGAGTTATTTAGTCCTTGTTCGGCTTTGCTGTAGTCAACAACCGTTCTGGTGTCACTTGTTGAGCGGTATGTAGTTTTATCTTCAGTAAGTTTTATTGTTGTTGATATTTCCGACATAGAAAAAACATATTCAGCCATTGAGGCTTCAATAGTTCCTTCAAGGAAATAATATAACCAAAGAGTTTTAAAATTCTCTTTAGATTGTCGTAGCAGTTCAAGTGCTTTGTTATAATTTGCTTGTTGAGCTTGAGCTATAATTTTTTGAATAACAAAAAGTTCTGGTTGTTGCAATGAGTCAACAGTAGCAGGTTGGATATTCGTAGTATCTTTAACCATCAAGCGCGGATAAATATTGTTTGCATGTTCATCTGACTGATTATAAGCAAAAAACGAGCTGATAAATGGCAGGTTTACCGCTGGCGGAACCTGCGCAATTTGAACAGAGTAGTTTGGCTGTAGCTTTATGTCCACAGTTTGATATTGTATCCTTCCACGTGTAAAACTATTGCTAAACTCGCTATTAAAATCGAGCATTTGCTGCAGGTCTGTTGCTGTGTCGCGCAACTGAGCATATTCCGTTGTGTCCGAGCTATCTGTCCGATATTTGGCAATCATCTCTTCGGCTTTCATATGATCTAAATATGCGCCTTTATCGTCTCCAAGCATCTGTTTTACGTAACTGCGATTTAGGTACGCCGTTGCAAAATCAGGAAAGATTTCAATTGCACGATTGTAATCATACAATGCCCCTTGATAATTATTGAGTGCAATTTTTGCACCTGCGCGATTGTAATATGTGAGGATATTGTCGGGATTATTGTTTATGGCTTCGGTATAGTCGTCAATTGCTTCGTTATATCTGCCTAATTCAGTGAGCAGTACGGCTCGATTATAGTAAACCAATGCATTTGTGGAATCAATTTTTAAAATAGCTTGTAGGTCGTCTAAAGCTTTGTCAAAATTCTCTAATTGGTAGTACGATATTGCTCGCTGAAACATTATTAGGGTGTTTCCCTCGTCTAACTTTAGTGCCTGATTGAGGTTTGCTATTGCTTCGGAGTAATTTTTTTGTTCATACTGAATTATTGCCAATCTGCGTAGAGCTTCGGCTGAAAATGGGTTTAATCGTATTCCTGTTTTTAAGTCGTTGATTGCCTGTACAGTATCTCCTAAGTGTACGTAGCTAATTGCACGATTAAAATATGTGTCGGGCAATGTTTTTTCAATTTTTAGCGATTCGTTGAAATACTCCAAAGCCTTTTCATACTCCTCGTGCATAATATGAATTATTCCCATATCAGCGTAAATATGGCTATTCGCAGGATTTAACTCCATAGCCGAAGCTAAGTCCTCTTTAGCATTATTGAAATCGCCCAATTGTTCAAATGTCAATCCTCTATAGTGAAATGCATCTGAATAGAACGGATTTATCTTAATTGCCATTGAAAAATCCTCCATGGCACCACGAAAATCGTTCAGATTGTATTTGGCTATTCCTCGTAGAAACCAAGGTTCAGTAAGCTTTGGCTTGCTATTAATAACGGCAGTAAATCTGGCTACTGCGCTTATATAGTTCTCTTTATACAAATCGTACCGCCCTGAGCCGATATAGTACGCAACATTAAGCTGTGCTTGCGACTGCAGGGATATTATAAGAAGAAAAAAAATAAGAATCTTTCGGTACATTCTAACAGGTTTAATTCACAAAGTAACGAATTTTTTTTATCAATTTGGGTCTGCCAACCACTGATTTAAAACCAAGCGGTCGGCTTCAGACCAATTAAGGTTTGAAAGTTCGCTCTTTTCAAAAAAGTCGGCTTTTTCGTGACTCTCTAACCGGGTAATTTCAGATAATGTTGATGCAAAAAAGGGTGTTAGTCTGATATTTATATCGTGGTAACTGTGTTTAACTGTTGGTAGTCTTTTTATTAAGTCGATTTCCATTCCCAACTCCTCAATTATTTCTCTTTTTACACATTGTTCGGGCGTTTCGTTTTCTTCTATTTTTCCACCTGGAAACTCCCACATCCCTCCTCGCAAGCCTATTGGTTTACGTTTTGCAGCTAATATTTTACCGTTTTTTTTGATTATTGCGCAACAAACATCAATATCCATCTTTAAATAAAATGCTATTTATCTAAGAAACTGTTTAGTTTTGATATCAAGACAAACTTATTGACGGGTAATACAAAATAGTCGTTGCAACCATCTGCAAAAATTTGCTTCTTCTCTTCTAAAGAGGCTTTTGGCAATAAAACTACAATGGGAATATTTTTGTTTTTAGCTCTGATATCTTTTATCAACGAAAACTCACTGTTCTGAGAATATTGACTTTTCAAAATAATTATGTCAATAGAACTATTTTGCTCTACAGTATTCAGCAGTTTTTGGTTGTCAGAAATGGTAATGATTTTAATTCCGCTGGGGTTTAAAATATCCTGTATCTCCCTTGTGGTTTTATAGTCTGAGTCATGTAGTAATAGGGTTTTATAATTCCATTTTATGTTGGCATCTCTATTTTTTAATTCATGATCTTCTGTGTATTGTATGTATGGCAAAGTAAAGTAGAATGTTGAGCCTTTGTCTATTTCGCTTTCGACCCACATTTTTCCGCCCATTAGTTCTACTATTGCTTTACTTATTGTTAGTCCCAACCCAGTACCCCCATATTGTGGAACTGTTGTAGGATCACCTTGCCTAAAACTATCGAAAATTATGCTCTGATTCTCTTCAGAAATTCCAATTCCTGTATCTTTGACAAAAAATTTGATAAGATTATTTCGTGATAGGTAGCAGCCGAATTCAACAAAACCCTCTTTTGTAAACTTTATAGCATTGTTAATCAGGCTGTTGAAAATCTGTTGGAGCTTTGTGCCATCAATCCAAACAACTCCAGCATCATCGGGTAACATATATCTCGAAACAATCGTAATTTTATCATTTATAGAGGCCGCATGTCCACTGGAAAAGACAAAAAGATCATTAAAGAATTGTTTTAAGTCAACTTTATGGTTAGAAATATCAATTTTCCCTGCTTCTACAATTGAAATATTCACAATATCATCAATAATTTGAAGTAGTTGATTGCCACTTTTGATAATTACGTCTAAATACTCTTTGCGTTGTCCTTCTGACAAATTTTGATCGCGTATCAATTCGCTAAAACCAATTATCCCGTTCATGGGTGTACGCACTTCGTGCCTAATATTAGCTAAGAATGCAGATTTCAGTTTATCTGCCTCCTCTGCCTTTTCTTTTGCACTTCTGAGTTCTGCTTCATATCTCTTTTGGTCTGATATATCAATAATAATAGCACGCAAACCCGTAACTATATTATTTTTTACTATTGTATTTACCTTTATTAACGCGTTAAATGTTTTATTATTAAATGTAACAATGCTTACTTCCTCTTGTATCTCCTTGAACTTTAAGCCGTTAAAGTTTTGAAACAGGTTAGATAATTTTTTTCTGTCAGATTTAGGAAAAAGTCTAAGAGCATGAAACCCTCGGCTAACAAATTCTGGGTCGTATCCAAGTTTTTCAAAAAATAGTTTGTTCGCATATTTTATATAACCTTGGTTATTTACTTCACAAATCATTTCGGGCAAACTATCTGCTAAATCTTTAAACCGAACCTCGCTTGCCTTTATTATCTCTTCTGTTTTTTTTCTGGCAGTAATATCCTCAAATATTGCAAATGCACCCAAAGATTTCCCGTTTGCTGAATATACACTATTTATGTAAACCAAGATACTTACGTTTCTATCATTGATTATTATGGAGTGTTCAAATTCTGTTGCCTTATTGTTAAATGCATCATAAAGCTTGTCTAACAAATAGTTATCATTAATAATATCGTATATTTTTCGCGATCTTATTAGTTCATTTGAGGTGTCAAACATTATTGCAAACTCAGGATTTACACTCAATATAGTACCATTTTTTTCATAATGTAGCACACCAATTGGTAGAGTATTCAATATATATTTGAAACGTTCTTGCGCCTCTAACTCTTTTTCTTGAATCCTTTTTCGTTCTATGATTTCTTGTTGTAAAGATGCGGTGCGCTCTTGAATTTTTTTGTCAAGTTCTTTGTTATGTTTGCTTTTAAGTCTGTATTTACTGTAAAACACATAAAACAGAAATATTGTTATTAAAATTATAGCAACTAAAACAGAGTACCTAAAACGACTTTTTTCTATTTGAAGTTGCTGAATATCAGTTTTTTGTCTTAAGACTTCGATTTCGTTTTCATATTTCTCCTGTTCGAACTTCATTTGGAGTTCTAAAAACCTTTCCTCCTCTTTAATTTTTTTAATTGAGTCGTCAAATTTACTTGCTATCCTAAAATATTGAAGTGCTTTTGCGTAATTTCCGATTTTTTCATAGATGTTTGCTAATTTGGAATATACCGATTGAAGACGTGAGATATTATTGAGTTTTTTACCTAAGGTAATTACATCGTCGTAATATTGTAAAGCTTTACCATAGTCTCCTAAATTCTCGTAACACCTTCCAAGATTCATTCTAATATCTGCTAACCCAAAATCGTAATTATTGTTGACAGCAATAGAATCAGCTTTTAACAAATAATCAATAGCTTTCAAATAATGCCTGCTGTGCATGTAAATTACACCAATGTTATTGTAACATGATGATAATTGTGTTTTATCATCGCGTGACTTTAGGATTGGTACGGCTTTAAAGAAATAATCTAATGCAATTTTGTCTTGATCTGTATCAGTATATATTTTTCCAAGGTTTATATAACTTGTCGCAATACCAACGGAATCGCCTAATTGTTTTTTTATATCTAATGAACGGTTATATATTTTAACAGCCTCTTCAAATCTTTTTGAGGTTATGTAAATTACCCCAACATTGTTTAAAGACTTTGAAATCCCGGCAGAGTCTTTAATCTTTTCTCTTAAATCAAGGCTTCTAATGAAGAAATCAAGTGCCGATGTTTCGTCTTTTTGATACCAATATGATGAACCAACTAAATTTAAGATATTAGCATAGGTTAGAGTGTCTACATTGTTCGAGTTTGCAATATCAAGGCATTCTAAGGAGTACTTTACTCCTAAGTATGGTTTTTTTCGGGAATAATATTTTATAATTACCTCGTAAGTATTGATTTTTTCTTTTAAAGGCAACGTGTCAATAACCGATAGCATTGAGTCTACCTGATGTTGTGTTTGCCCTTGCAATGCTAAGCAATGCATAAAAAAAACCACTGCAAACACTATTAGATACTTTCTCATTTCTCAGCTCTACGGTAAAAATATTCCCGAAAGATATAATTTTTTATTGATAACACGATGCATAACTGCGAATAAAGTGATTTAAAACAATGTTTAAATGCTCGTTAAAATGTCTTAGTTGTTTTTTACAAGTTATGTGTGATTTAAGACTAAAAAACAATTATTTTTACAGTGATAAAACAAACAGAAAAATAGTGAAGAAAAAATTAACTCGTTCAGATGATAAAATTATTGCTGGTGTTTGTGCTGGTATTGCAGAATATTTTGGTTTGGATATATCTTTAGTAAGAATTGGATATATTTTGCTGTCACTACTTAGTGTGGCATTTCCGGGTATTTTGGCTTATATTATTATGTGGATAATTATTCCGGATAAGCAATTAACAATTAACAATGAGCAATGAGCAATTAACTGACTTTCAGTCAGTTAATTGGTGTTCTGTGTAAATCTGTTTAATCTGTGTCATTTGTGTTCAAATTCCTTTCAATTTTATTGGAGACGGAGCATGCTCCGTCTCTACAACACCGTGACATTCAGCAAAGACGCCATGGTATGACGTCTCTACA
>DAOSIN010000071.1:0-7653 GCA_035366675.1 Salinivirgaceae bacterium
AAAAGAGTACTTTTAATCGAATTTACAGGCTTTAGATGTACAAACTGCCCAGAAGCACATGCTCAAATTAACATATTAAAAGAGCGTTATGGAGATAAGCTATTGCCAGTTGCAATTCATGCAGGAACGTTTGCAAGACCTACACAATCACTACCATATGATTATAGAACCATTTTTGGCACTGCTCTGCACGATCATATTCTCCCCAATAGTTATCCTGTTGGTATAGTATCATCTTTGTTATCAGCTAACCAAAGCTCATCAACAGATTGGGCAGGACAGGTTGAAGAGTCGCTAAATATATCAACAAGCCTTTCAATTGAGATAGAAAACAGTGTTGTTAATAGTGATATCAAGACAAATATTAAAATAAAAAATACTAAACCCGAAATTGAGCTTAACGACTTAAGATTGTTTACTATATTGGTTGAAGATTCAGTTGTAGGAACACAGCTTTTCCCGGGTGGAGAAACGGTAAACGATTATGTCCATAATCACATGTTAAGATATGGTTTTACTGCCAGTCACTTAGGAGATAATATTGTTTTTAACAACCAAAATGATTTTGATACCATATATTCAGTCTCTATCGATGAAAAATGGAGGGTAAATAAACTTTCTGTCGTTGTTTTTGTTACTAACCTAGATGATGATGTTTTACAAACCAATTACAAAAATATTGAGTAATAATCAATATATATAAGGCACGAATTTTGCAACCATAAATAAACTGAAAAAATATAAGCTTATGAAAAAACAACTACTACTTGCAATTTTTGTTTTGGCATCGTTCTTTCTAGGTGCTCAAAGTATTGAAATATATGACTTAGATGGAAATATTATTCCAGCAGGTCAGGATTACGTCGTAAAAGGGAATGCAGGAGACTTTTTAGCTATATACCTGAAAGTGAAAAATGTAAGTGGAAATCCTGTTGATGTCAAGTTCCGCAAACAAGTTTTAGAAACATTTGGAGAAATAGAGATCTCGTTTTGTTGGGCTGGTGCTTGTTTACCTTCACACATTAATGAGAGCCCCGGGTTTGTAACGATTCAACCAGGTGAGTTTTCAGCAGAAAATTTAGGTATTGAAATTTCAACTGAAGTAGGGCAAGAAGGAATAGCAAAGGTTGCAATGACAGCTTTTGATAGTAACAATCCAAGTGATTCTACTCGTATCGTAGTTGTTGCTGATTACTATACTTCTATAAACGAAGCTAATAAAACTCACATGAAAATGTATCCAAACCCAACTAACGGCGAGTTAACAATTACAGGAGGATACGGAAAAACAGTAACAGTTTTTAACGCTATTGGTCAGCTTATATACTCACAGCTACTTAATAGTGATCAGGAGTTATTAGATCTAAGTTTTATGAAATCAGGGATCTATATGGTTCGACTAACTGAGAATGGAAAGATAATAGAAACGAAAAAATTGATTAAGCAATAGCTTTAAGTTAAAGTTTTTTAAGTTTTCATAATTTTTGTGGTAAAAGTACTCTGCTGTTGTAAAAGCAGGGTACTTTTTACTTTTATATAAGTGACCATGATTAATATAAGTTCTGCAAAGATGGTTTCTATTGAAATATAATCGTTAAAGGGAGTAATATTGCTGTTTTAAGAGCCGAAATATCGGGTAAAAATGTAGGGGAGTGTAATCCAACATCTTTTTTATTTTTGCTTGTTACGCCAATCCTATAGTATACGGCAGGAATCAATTGAGCAAAACGAGAGAAGTCATCAGTTGTCATTCTAATTGGTAAATCAACAATCTTTTCCTCACCAAGAATGTTTATGGCAAGTTGTTTTAATTGTTCGGTTTCGTGCTTGTCGTTAATCAAAACAGGATAACCATCGCGGATATTAACGCTGCCTTTACAACCAAATATTTGGCTTGTTTTTTCAACCGTATTGATTATCTGCTTCTTTGCAGCTTCGCGCCATGTTTCATTTAAGGTTCGCATTGTTCCGTGTGCGGTTGCTGTTTCGGGCAATATGTTTGTGGCGCCGTTAGCTTCAATTTTCCCAAAGCTTAGGACAAAAGGTTCTGTTTGATTTACAAATCTTGATTTTATTTGTTGTAGTGACACAATTGTTTGTGATAAAGCCAACACAACATCGTTTGCAAGGTGTGGCAGTGCTCCGTGACCTCCCTTCCCCTCAATCGTAATTTCAATTTCGTCTCCTGAAGCCATATATGCTCCCGAACGAAATCCTACGTATCCTGTTGGCAGGTCGGGTAAAACATGTTGTCCTATAATTAAATCAGGCTTTTTGGAGGCAAATAATCCTCGTTCTATCATTTGTAATGCTCCACCAGGAAGAGATTCTTCTGAAGGCTGAAAAATAAATGTAACTTTACCTTTTAATGAATCTATGTTTTTACTGGCAATCGTAGCAATTCCAAGCAGAGCAGCCATATGAAAATCGTGTCCGCAGGCGTGCATAACGCCTTTGTTTTTGCTTTTGTACTCTATTTTGTTCTTCTCTTCAATGGGGAGTGCATCAAGTTCGGCTCTAAAAGCAAAATGTTTGCCGGGCTCTTTTCCTTGAATTTCGCAGACAATGCCTGTACCAGCAATATTTCTAATGCCCGTATGTGTTAATTTATTTAGCTTATCAACAATAAAATGATTTGTCTTAAACTCTTTCCCCGATAGCTCAGGGTTTTGATGTAACCACTTATACCATGACTCAACCTGTGGAATAATATCTTCAACCAGCTCTTTAATCTTATTTTGATCCATGTTCATATTGAATTTAAAAGCCTAAATTATTTGTAAAGATAGTCGAAATTAATAAAAGAGATAATTATTACAATTCTTAATTAATATTGTTCTTTTTCGGCTTTTGTCATTTGTTTTATGTAACCCATAATCCCTACGGGATTTTTTTATTGTTGTAACGTAAACAACACGATGATACTATAATAATCTCGGAAACACAAGGTTTTTTGCTAAATTTGTGCACTTGTACTATTTTTAAAATGGGTAAAATAAAACTCTATTTGTCGTTGGTAAAATTTAGCCATACGTTGTTTGCTATGCCTTTTGCAATTGTAGGATTTTTCATGGCAACCAACTATTATAAATATGGGTTTGATATCAAAACCCTCATTTATGTTTTATTGTGTATGGTTTTTGTACGCAATGCTGCTATGGCATTTAATCGCTATGTTGACAAACGTATTGATAAAGAAAACGAGCGCACCTCGGGTCGTGAAATACCAAAAGGAGTTATAAAACCATCGAACGCTCTGATTTTTGTTATAATCAATTCTGTTGCATTCATTGTTGTTACTTGGTTTATCAATAGATTGTGTTTCTATTTAAGCCCAATAGTTTTACTTGTTGTTTTGGGATATAGTTTTACTAAGCGTTTTACATTTATCAGCCACTACATTTTAGGTATAGGATTAGGATTGGTTCCAATAGGCGCATTTTTGGCTGTTTCGGGCGAATTTAGAATTTTGCCGATACTTTTAAGCTTTGCTGTTTGGGCTTGGGTAAGTGGTTTTGATATTATCTATTCTGTTCAAGATGAGGAGTTTGACCGTAAAAACAGACTTTTTTCGATACCCGCCTATTTTGGAGTAAAACGAGCATTATATATTTCGCGGCTAACACATTTTATATCAGGAGCTCTCATTATTGCAACTATCTTTGTTGGTGGCTTTGGTTATAAGTATGTGTTGGCGGTATCTGTTTTTTGTGGATTATTAATCTATCAGCACACAATTGTAAAAGCCGATGATTTAAGTAGGGTTGATTTTGCATTTTTTAATTTGAACGGTCTGGCTTCTGTTCTTTTTGCTATTTTGGCTGTATGGGAGCTAGTCACACTTTAAAATCAGAGCATTGCATTTTTAAATGGTAAAAATAGGAGATATTGAGTTACGCGACAAGCCACTTTTTTTAGCACCAATGGAAGATGTTACAGATATAACTTTCAGGTATATATGTAAACATTTTGGGGTTGATGTAATGTGTTCCGAGTTTGTTGCAGCCGAGGCACTGATACGCTCAATTAAAAAGTCAACCGAAAAACTTGTTATGTTCGATTACGAGCGACCAATGGCTGTTCAGATTTTTGGGAACAATCACGACTCAATGGTCGAGGCGGCAAAGATTGCGGAATCGTATAATCCTGATTTTATAGATATCAACTTTGGTTGTCCTGTAAAAAAAATTGCCACAAAAGGCTCAGGCGCAGGGATGTTGCGCACACCCGAGCTAATGGTTGAAATCGCAAGCTCGATAGTTAAAGCTGTTAAGCTACCTGTTACCGTAAAAACTCGACTTGGCTGGGATGAGAACTCGATAATTATCGAAGAATTGGCTGAAAAATTACAAGACGTTGGCATAGCAATGCTCGCCATTCACGGAAGAACAAGGTCGCTGTTTTACAGGGGCGTTGCTGACTGGGAGCCGATTGGCAGAGTAAAAAGCAATCCTCGCATAAAGATTCCTATTATCGGAAATGGCGATATAAAAAGTCCGGAAGATGCAAAAAATGCCTTTGATAAATACGGTGTCGATGGAGTAATGATTGGGCGCGGAGCTATCGGTAAACCGTGGATATTCAGGGAGATAAGACACTATTTGGATACTGGAGAACATCTGCCTCCACTAACTGTAATCGAAAGGGTTGAACTAACTCATATGCACCTTTTGAAAAGCATTGAGAATAAAGGCGAAAAATACGGAGTTTTGGAGATGCGTCAGCACTTTAGCAACTATTTTAAAGGACTTCCGAACTTTAAAGATACAAGACTGAAGTTAGTTACAGCCCCAACGTATGACGAGGTTGTCGAAATCTTAAACCATATCAAACAAGAGTGGGGCGATATGCCACTACAGAATAATCATTTGGTTGACAATTGTTGTAAGAAATTAGAAAACTTATAGTTTAGTCTGAAAATGTGGCAGTAAACCCTTTTTCGCAAAATATCAATAAACTAAAATCACTATCTTTGTCAACTATTTTTTTATCGTAACAACATATAATTATGACCGAAATATCATCAAGGTATAATCCTGCCGAAACTGAAGACAAATGGTATAAATATTGGCTTGACAATGGCTTTTTTAATTCAGAACCCGATAATCGCGAACCATATTGCATTGTTATTCCGCCACCAAACGTGACAGGTGTGTTGCATATGGGACACATGCTGAATAACACTATTCAAGATATTTTGGTGCGCCGTGCACGGATGCAAGGAAAAAACGCATGTTGGGTTCCGGGAACTGACCATGCATCTATTGCTACTGAGGCAAAAGTTGTGGAAAAGCTTAAAAATGAGGGAATTGAAAAATCATCACTTACACGCGAACAGTTTCTCGAACACGCTTGGGAGTGGAAAGAGAAACATGGCGGAATTATCCTCGAACAGTTAAAGAAATTGGGAGCTTCGTGCGATTGGCGAAGAACAAAATTTACTATGGACGAGCCTTTGTCGCAGAGCGTTTTAAAGGTTTTTGTAGATTTATATAACAAAGGACTTATCTATCGTGGCGTAAGAATGGTAAACTGGGATCCGCAAGCACTTACCGCAGTTAGCGACGAGGAGGTTGTCCATCGCGAAGTGGAATCGAAACTTTACTATCTGCGTTATTTTGTAAAGGATGACCCAACACAATATATAACCATTGCCACAACTCGCCCTGAAACAATTTTGGGAGATACAGCCGTTTGTGTCAACCCCAACGACATCCGTTTTAAGAATCTTGTTGGCAAAGAGGTGCTTGTTCCGCTGATAAATAGAGCGGTGAAAGTTATTGAAGATGAGTATGTTGATATGGAGTTTGGAACAGGAGCCTTGAAAATCACTCCAGCTCACGATATCAACGACTACGAAATAGGAAAGCGACACGAACTCGACTTTATAGATATATTCAACCCGAACGGAACTCTGAACGAAAAGGCAATTCTCTATATAGGTAAAGATCGCTTTGATGTTAGAAATGAGATAGTTACCGATTTGGAGAAAGCTGGAAATTTGATAAAAACAGAGTCTTACATCAATAAAATTGGTTTTTCGGAACGCACAGATGCTGTTATTGAACCCAAACTCTCTTTGCAGTGGTTTTTGCGAATGAAAGAGCTCGCCGAACCTGCACTTGAAGCAGTTATGAGCGACAGGGTTAAATTTTATCCTGCAAAATTCAAGAACACATACAAGTATTGGATGGAAAATATTCAGGATTGGTGTGTTAGCCGTCAGTTGTGGTGGGGGCAACGTATTCCCGCTTATTACTTGCCTGATGGTAAAGATTATATTGTGGCTCTGACGATTGAAGAGGCACTTGTGTTAGCAAAAGAGAAAACGGGAAACAATAGTCTTACAATCAAAGATTTACGTCAAGACGATGACTGCCTTGATACTTGGTTTTCATCGTGGTTGTGGCCCATGACGGTTTTTGATGGAATTAACAATCCTGATAATCCCGATATTAATTACTACTATCCTACAAATGATTTAGTTACCGCTCCAGAGATTATGTTTTTCTGGGTTGCCCGAATGATTATGGCGGGATTGGAGTATCGCAAAGAGATACCCTTTTCGAGTGTCTATTACACAGGGATAGTGCGCGACCATCTGAGACGTAAAATGTCAAAATCGCTTGGCAATTCGCCCGACCCTATTGAGTTAATGAAAATCTATGGTGCTGACGGAGTGAGAGTTGGCATGTTGCTTTGCTCTCCTGCCGGAAACGATTTGCTTTACGATGATTCGCTACCCGAACAGGGAAGAAATTTTGGAAACAAAATTTGGAATGCATTCCGACTTGTAAAATCGTGGAATGTCGATAATGCTGCAAATCAGCCACTTTCGGCAAAACAAGGCATTGATTGGTTTAACAATAAATTGAATCTTGCAATATCTCAAATTGATGACCATTTCAATAATTACCGTATCAACGAGGCTCTGATGACAGTTTATAAACTCTTCTGGGATGATTTTGCAAGCTGGTATCTTGAGATTGTCAAACCTGCTTTCGGAACCCCAATGGACAGCACAACATATAACGCAACTGTCGGATTTTTCGATAAAATGTTACGCCTGTTGCACCCGTTTATGCCATTTATTACCGAAGAGATTTGGCAAAATCTTGAACAACGCAAAGCAGGAGAGTCAATAATGGTAAGCGAAATGCCTAAGTGTCAAGATTATGACGACTCCAAAATTGATTTGTTTGATATACATTGCGAGATAATTAGTGCAATCAGAACTATACGCACCGAAAAAAATATCCCTTTTAAACAGGCTGTTTCAGCATCGTTGAAATCGGGGGACGACAATTTTAAACTCGAATACGGCGCAATAGTCGAAAAACTTACAAATATTGAGAATTTCGACTTGGTAAATGAGAAACCCGATGGAGCTGTAATCCAGATGGTTCGCACACACGAGCTTTTTGTAAATCTCTCAGGATTGATTGACAAAGACGAGGAGGTAAAAAAACTTCAGGCAGAATTAGATTATACAAAGGGATTTCTAACCTCAGTAATGAAAAAATTGGGCAATGAAAAGTTTGTTAATTCAGCACCAGAAAAGGTTGTCGAGGCAGAGCGCAAAAAACAGGCTGATGCAGAGGCGAAAATTGAGGCAATTGAAAATCAATTAAAAGAATTGAATAAATAGGGTTT
>DAOSIN010000072.1:0-7628 GCA_035366675.1 Salinivirgaceae bacterium
CTTTTCTAACTTATTGATAAAAACCTCAACTAATGAAATATTATAAGCGACTGCTAAACTAAGGAACAAATCGTGAGTTAAAGGTCTTGGAGGTCTTAATCCTTCTAACTGTATAGCAATTGATTGAGCTTCATGACCTCCAATAATAATGGGAATACGACGATCCCCATCTTCCTCTTTCAAAACCAATGCGTAAGCACCAGATTGGGATTGACTATACGATATTCCAAGTACTTTAAGCCTTACTTTTTTCATTATCTTTAGAGAAATTGTATGTTTCCACAAATATAGTGATTTAATATTCTCATAAAAAACTTGCTATAAATATTTTTGTAAAAGTTGGGAGTAGGAAGACGGGAGTCTGAAGACGGAAGACGGAAGACGGCATTGCACTGAGCGTAGTCGAAATTAACAATGCGGTGTGTCTGCATGAAGGGCGGTGTTGTTTGTTGTAGAGACGGAGCATGCTCCGTCTCTACGTTAAAAACGTTGCTATCGGATTTTTTTCATGCGCATGAAATTTTAATTTTGTAAGCAAAGACGCCATGATATGACGTCTCTACATTTAAAACAACCACACACTCATGTCCCAATTGCTAATTGTTCATTGCTAATTGCTAATTGTTTCTACAATTGTATATAAACGGTTGTGCCTCCGTCCTCAGCACTTTCAATCCAAATGTATCCATTCATTTTCTCAACATACGCTTTGCATATGATTAGACCCAAACCTATTCCCGTTTCATTGGCAGTTCCTTTACGGCGAGGGGTCCTTGCCATATCAAAAATATTTTCAACTTGCTCTTGGGTCATTCCGATACCATTATCAGAAATAATTATGGTTGTATTTTGGGTTAATTTAATTGCCGATATCTCTATGCTCCCCTTTTTATTGGTAAACATTATCGCATTTGAAATAATGTTTTGAATAACAATTTCCAGTAAAATAGGGTCAGCATTCAAATGAATAGACGAGTCAACATTGTTTTTTATTTCAATTTGTTTAGCATGGGCATTCAGAATTTGTTTTGTTACCACATCATCGATAATTGAAAATAAGTTTACCCTGCTTATATTGACAACTAAACTTTCTGATTGCAGTTTTGACCACTGTATAAGCTTTTGCAATTGCGTATTCATGATGGTTGACGATGCATTAATTTGCGCTAAGTGAAGTTTTTTTTCATCGTCATTCAGTTTATCAAATTTAGCTAAAAGAGTCTGGATAACACCTATCACAGATGAGAATGGATCGTATAAGTCTTTTGAAATTATAGAAAAGACTGCGTCTTTTGCATCGTTTAAGTCTTTTATTGTCTCTTCTTGATTTTTAACGTCAGTTACATCTATGCCGACCAATACAATGTTTTCTGTCTTAGTTTTTAATGTTGCCCAACTCTGATAACGTATCCCTTCTTTAGTTTCAAATTGGATTGTATATGCGACTCCCTCTATGCCATCTTTTTCATTTAAAATTATCTTTTTTAAAGATTCTATATTAGCTTGTTTATGAAATTTTGGAATAGAAAAGCTACGATATTCGTCGGGAGAGACAAAAAAGTATTTTTCAACTTCTACATTCCAACGTATGATATTGCGATCACTGTCAAGTATAACAATCATTATAGGAACATTATCGAATATGACTCTAAAAAGCGATTCATTTGTTATAAGCTGAGTTTCAATTGTTTTCTTTTTTGAAATCACTTTATTAATATTGTCAATTATTGGAATAAAGTCTCTGATGTTGGTCTCTTTGTTAGATATTTCAGTGTTGGTTGTAATAGAATGCTCAAGACTGTATGAGAAATCTTGAAAATTTGACTGCAAGTTATTTGATACTTTTCTCATAAGGAGCATAATGAATATGTAAATCAATACTGAAAAGCTAAATGCAACTATTATATTTAAAATCAATTGATTATATAAGTTCTGTTTGTCTTTAGCTATCACTGTTTCAATTCTATCTAAATTGACAGATGTGCCAACTATCCACTCCCAGTCATGGATAGCTTTGCAATAACTAAGTTTTCGAACAACTGTATCGGTACCGGGTTTTCCCCAATGATATGTTAAATAGCCTCCTTCCAAGTTATTAACAAGATTACGCATCTCTTGCATTATTTTCACTCCTTTGGCATCTGTGACTTCCCACATATTTTTATTTTCATCAAAATCAGATTGGATTGTAATAACTGGATCTCCACCAAAAGTGTAAATGAATTCGTGACTATTTTTATCAAACCTCATCTGTTTAATAGACTTAATGGCATCATTTTGAATATCTTTTATCATTTCGTCGATGTATTCTCCGCAACCAATATAAACCCCAAGGGATTTATATAATTTTACAAATGAAGTTTTAGGATATATCTTATCGCTTTTATCTCCTGGTTTTCTCCAATAGCCAGTAACAAAACCTTCTCCAAATTTATTTACTATTTCTAATTCATCTTTAGCCACATAATTACCCATGTCATCCTGTAATCCAAGCAAATTTACACCTTCAAGTTCAGGTTTAATTGGATATAACTCTTCTATACCATCTAGTGATGCCATAAAATAGTATCCTCGTTGGTTATTAAATCTAATGGGTCTTAACGCTTCTTTTACGATTAGCTTTATTTCAGATCGCGATTTTGTATCCTTATATTTTTGATAAATATTATCTGTTATTGCCCATGCTTCATTAGTTCTCTCATAGAGCAAACGATTCATTTTGTCATCAAGAAACAGACGAGATAAGTTGATGTATTCAACAATTTTATTTGTCTCGTCTGTTGCTATTTGCTTTTGCGCGTTATGAAATTCTTCTCGAAGAAATTTTGATTTTTTTGAAAAATCAAGAATCTCTATTATGGAATAAGCAGATATCATCAAAAGAATTGATATTAACGATACCAGTTTAATGTATTTTAAAAATAGTGAAGATATTTTATACTGTTTGTTATATTTCATTTGCACTTGCTAACAAAACAATCTATATTCAATTATTTTACTAAAATATATATATATATCAAAACTTAAAATTAAAACAAAAGTAATTAATTTTGGATATATTTATACTTTTTACATTAATCTATTAATTCTTGTTTTTAACAAATGATGTTATAGCGCAATTGCAAAGTTAACTTTATTTTGAAATATTAAAAGTCTTTACATATGAATAATGTTATAATAGGAATTGATATCGGTGGAACAAACACCGAAGTAGGTGTAATTACACCGAATGGCGAAATAATCAAGCGCGATAAAATGCCTACACGCAAGCACGGAGCTGATTTTAATGCATATTTAGCCGATTTGGTTGATTTAATTAACTCGGCTATTGAAACTTGCGGTAATGTTAAACTTGCAGGCATTGGAATAGGTGCTCCCAATGGCAACTATTTGCACGGAACAATCGAGCAAGCCCCAAACCTTGAATGGAAAGAGGTTGTGCCAGTATGTAGATTAATGTCGGATTATTTTCCAAATATTCCGATAGAGCTTACAAATGATGCCAACGCTGCAGCAATGGGCGAAATGCTTTTTGGAGCTGCAAAAGGTTACAAAGATTTTATCACTATAACATTAGGTACAGGCGTAGGAAGTGGCATAGTGTGCAACGGACAACTTGTTTATGGTCACGATGGATTTGCTGGAGAAATAGGACATACAACTGTATATCCTAACGGAAGACTTTGTGGATGCGGAAGATATGGCTGTATCGAGGCTTATTTATCAGCTTCAGGACTTGCTAAAACAGCTGCAGAGTTAATGGTAAAATATCGTACACCATCGATTTTAGGCGATATCCCGTTTAATAAAATTACTTCGAAAGATATTTATGATGCTGCAAAAAGTGGAGATTGGTTAGCACAAGAGGTTTTTAAAATATCGGGAGAAACAATGGGTTTGAAATTAGCCGATGTAGTTGCTACAACAAGCCCTAAAGCAATATTTTTTACCGGAGGCGTTGCAAAAGCGGGCGACTTGCTACTTAAACCAATGAAAGAGAGTATGGAAAAATATCTACTACCTATATTTCAAAATAAGGTTGAGTTATTGCTGTCGGGTTTGCCCGGCGTTGATGTTGCGTTATTGGGAGCAGCAGCACTTGTTTTAGAGAAAATAAAGTGTTAAATTGGCTTTTTTGAGAGAGTTGAATCAATAAATTTATAATCACAATGCTTACTTGCAAAACACCAATTGCTACATTTGCTGCAAAAGCAGTCGAGAAGTGGGTTACAGATAGAGAAAAACTTGCTTGTAACGATATTCCTGATTATCTAAAAATTAAAGCGGCATGTTTTGTATCTCTGCACATGGCGGACGGCAGTTTGCGTGGATGCATAGGGACATTAGAACCAAGACATTCATGCTTAGCACTCGATATAATTGACAATGCAATAGCCGCATGTGACAATGACAGAAGGTTTAATAGAGTAGAAAAGAAAGAGTTACACGATTTGACAACTTCTGTTGATGTGCTTTCCAAGCCTGAAAGAACTACTATTGAAGAGCTTGACCCTCTGAAATACGGAGTGATTGTTTCCGATGGTTTAAGAAGAGGAGTTTTGTTGCCTGCATTAGAAGATATTGTCACTACAAAACAGCAAATTAATATCGCCAAACGTAAAGCAGGTTTATCGAACGTTGATAACAGCTTGCTTAAGTTTTACCGATTTACATCTACCCGCTATGATTGAGAGTAGAGGCGGAGCATGCTCCGTCTCTACTGAAAAAAATTATAAACTTATGAAAAAAGAGGCACTTTTCTACGAAAAAAATAGCGACGGAACAGTAAAATGCAACCTCTGTCCTCATCATTGCTCGATTAAGCCCAATTGCTGCGGTGTTTGTAGAGTAAGGAAAAATATAGATGGGATTTTATATTCTACATCTTATGGCTTGACGTGCTCCGTAAGATTCGACCCTGTTGAAAAGAAACCTCTTTATCACTACTATCCGGGGAAGGAGATTCTTTCTGTAGGCGGATTTGGCTGTAATCTGCATTGCGTTTTTTGTCAAAACTATCATATTTCGCAAATTGATGATCTTGAATCTACTGTATGTGATACAATTACGCCTGCCGAATTAGCAAAGCTGTATAAAAAGGAACGAAACAGTTGTGGATTTTCATTTACATACAACGAACCCACTGTAAATTACGAATTTATATACGAAACCGCCAAAGAGGCCTGTTTACAGCAAATACCTGTTGCATTAGTAACCAATGGCTTTATCAATCAGGAACCACTAAAAAAACTACTGCCTTATGTTAACGCACTTAATGTTGATGTAAAATCTTTTTCAGATGAGTTTTATCGAAAACAGACAGGCGGCAGATTACTCCCTGTTCTTGAAACAATTAAGACTGCTAAAGCGCAAAATAAACATATTGAAATAACATTTCTGGCAATAAACGGTTTAAATGATAGTCCTTCAGAACTTAACAATATAGTTAACTGGATTGCCGAGAATGTTGGGAAGGATACACCTTTCCATATATCAAGATACTTTCCGAACTATAAGCTTAAAACTGCGCCAACTCCGAAAAATGTTTTGATACAATTATACGAGATTGCCTCAAAGAGACTTGATTTTATTTATTTGGGCAACGTTAGTGATTCCGAATATTTAAAAACCAAATGCCCAAGCTGCCACACAGTTTTGGTTGAACGTAACGGGTACCACTCCAAAGTAACAGGGTTAACAGACCGTGGCACCTGCGTTAAATGTGGATATAGTGCCAATTTTGTTTTGTAAAAGTTAAAATTTCATTTATTCAATTAAAATCATAAAAATATGTCTAATATTCGAGTTCCTATGGTTTCGGGTCGCTTTTATCCCAATAGTAGAGCGGCTTTAGAAGAGATGTTTTCTGAGTTTGAGCAAACGCACAAAAAGCAGTTAATTACTAACGGTGAGAATATCATTGGCGGGATTGTCCCACATGCAGGATACATATATTCGGGAAAGCATGCAGCTACGTTTTTCAGTGAAATTAAAGAGAACCTGTACGATACAGCAGTAATTCTATCGCCAAGCCACACAGGTGTAGGTCCTGTGATTTCAATCGACAGCCACGCAGGTTGGCAAACTCCCATAGGAGTCTTAGAGGCTGATAGTGAGTTTATTGAATCTAATATATTTGTAAAAGATAGTTCGGCACAAGAGTTTGAACACGCTGCCGAGGTGATAGTGCCTTTTATTCAACACTTTTGCCCGAAAATACCCAATGTTGCAGTTATTACCATGCGAAAGCAATGTTTTGAAACTGCAAAAACTGTAGCTAACGGATTAAAGCAATTTACCGAAATAAGCAATAAAAATATTTTGGTTATTGCCTCAAGCGATTTTAACCATTTTGATAGTGCCGAAGTTGGTAGAAGAAAAGATGAAAATGTTATACAAAAAATATTATCTTTTGATATTGAAGGAGTTGAAAAAGAGGTAAAAAAACACCGTGTCTCTGTTTGTGGTTATGGTCCTATTATGGCACTAATGCTTTATGCACAGGAGGTTTCCGAAAAGGCTGAGTGTAAGATTCTGAGTCGCGGGCATTCGGGCGAAGTTGCCAAATCCGATAGCGTTGTTGACTACGTTTCTGCTGCATTTTTTAAAGCATAATCACCCGATGCTCAACAATGAGTAGAACAAGTTTTAGGTTTAAACAATTTATCATACATCAAGATAAATGCGCCATGAAAGTTGGCACCGATGGCGTACTTCTTGGGGCTTGGACGGATTTACCAAACAGTGGACAAGTTTTAGATGTTGGATGTGGAACAGGTCTAATCTCTTTAATGTTTGCTCAACGTAACCCTACGTTAAAAATCGATGCAATTGAAATAGATGAAAAGGCTGCTAATCAGGCTTTTGAAAATGTTTCTATTTCTCCGTGGAGAGAGAATATTAGGATAATTAACGATGATTTTTTTAAGTTTGATTTTGGTAACCAGAAATATAATTTGATAGTATCAAACCCTCCGTTTTACCCCAAAGGACATAAATCAGCCTCTTTGAGCAGAGATATTTCCAGGAATGACGAGTTTTTTTCGCTAAATGATTTTTTCATAAAAGTCGTTACAATATTAAACGACAATGCCGATTTAGCAATAATTTTTCCATACTACAGAAAAGATGAGGTGGAGGGTCTGGCAAAAAAACACGGATTATATTTTAAAAAGGTCTGTTTTGTAAAACCTATTCCCAATAAAGAGTACCATAGAATACTAATGCAACTCTCCACAAAACCGTGTGACGCGCGGTTTAGCGAACTCGTTATTGAACAGGGTGGCAGATATAAATATAGTCAAGAATATATTTCGCTGACTAAGGATTTTTATCTGAATATGTAGTGGTTTTTATTATTCTATAAGAGACGCCATAATATGACGTCTCTACAAACAACCACGCCCATCCAATGTAAAGACGGAGCATGCTCCGTCTCTACTTTTCACTTTTACCTTTTAACTTATCAATGAATCTGGCAGAGTTAACAACAAATCTCTGATGTGTACCCTTGCCAATTAAGCCTTTGGAGTCGAAAGCCTCAACTTCAAAATCAACTTTACGACCGTCGAAGGCGACTGTTTTGCTTATTGCATATACATTATCGCCCGGAGGGGTTGCTCTAAGGT
>DAOSIN010000073.1:0-7598 GCA_035366675.1 Salinivirgaceae bacterium
TTCAATAAATTGATGATCATTTATTCTTGGAAATTTGAAAATTAATTACTATTTTTGTTTAATTGATCGTATTTTTATAAAAATCTAATCTAATCTAATGCTACCAAAATGAAAAGAATTACAACACTATTACTCCTTATAGCTGCCACAGTGGCAGCATTAGGACAGAACCCCACAAGGGGAAACGAGCGATGGAAGCTGGCAGTTTACGTGACCGGCGATGTTCCACAGCCAATAAAAACAATTACACAAAACAAGGTTGCAACCGCGCTTACCAATTCTGGAAGTTACCAGCTTATTGAGAGGTCGGCGGAGTTCCTAAATGCAATCAAGCAAGGGCAGAAGTACCAGATGAGTGGCGAGATTGACGATACCCAAGTTATCACACTCGGTTCATTGTTTGGTGCTAAATATGTGTGCGTAGTACACATCACACTGATGGCAGAGGTAAATTACATACAGATAGCCATGCGTATGGTTGATGTTGAGCATGCCACCTCTGGGTTAGCGGGCGAGTCTGAGAGCGGTACCTATCAAGGACCCACCGATATAGACGGTGTTGTTAACAACGCAGTGAAGCAAATGCTGGGCGGTGGTGCGCCTATATCGGGCGGTAGTAATTTGCCTACCATAAAACAGGGTAGCGGACAAAACCTCACCTTTACACTGCCCAGCGGACAGCGTTTTAAAATGGTGTACGTTCAAGGTGGCACGTTTGTTATGGGCTGTTCACCTGAGCAGGGAAGCCAGTGCGGTAGTGGAGAAAGCCCCGCACATAACGTAACACTTACAAGCTACTATATGGCTGAGTATGAAGTAACACAGGCTTTATGGCAGGCGGTTATGGGCACTACTGTTCACAGCCAACAAAGTAAAGGTAGTAGTTATGGATCAATTGTAGGGGTAGGCGATAACTATGCCATGTATTATATAAACTATGCGGAATGCGAGGAGTTTTGCGGTAGGCTTAACAACTTGCTTAGCAACCAGCTCCCACAGGGTTTCAAGTTTAGGATACCCACCGAGGCGCAGTGGGAGTACGCAGCGAGAGGTGGTGTAAAAGACAAACCCTCTATCTACTCTGGTAGCGACTATGTTGGCGATGTAGCGTGGTACAACGACAATAGCGGTCGTAGCGTTAAGCCTGTAGGCTTGAAAGACCCCAACGAGTTAGGAATATATGATATGAGCGGTAATGTTTATGAGTGGTGTGCAGATTGGTATTCAAGTAGCTACTATAGCAATAGCCCACAGCAAGATCCTAAGAATCTATCAGGAGGCTCTTACCGTGTGGGTCGGAGCGGCAGTTGGAATAATGGTGCGTCGAACTGTCGGGTGTCTTATCGCGGCTACTTTACGCCGAGCAGTCGCTTCATGTATATGGGCTTCCGTCTTGCCCTGGTTCAATAACATTACCTTTCTGGATTGTTTTTTTTGAGTAAAGGCAAGCAGAAAGGTAGTGTGGCGCACCGAGGGCTTATTCATTGAGTGAGCCCTCGGTCACTGAGCTTGTCGAAATGCTCTGTTAAGCGACCAAGTACACTTTATTGTTTATCCGTTCGTAATTCTTCGACAAGCGAAGTGGCAAAGTCGATGGCGTAATTCGTAATTGTTCATTGCTAATTGCTAATTGCTCTAACGTACAGTTGCGCCATCTTAACCTCAACAACGCGTATCTCAGTACCAGCGTCAATAAAGCCATCTTTTGCCATAGCGTCATAAAATTTCCCCTCTATCTCTATAGTTCCCGATGGTCGTAGATCTGTAGTTGCAACGCCAGTTTTCCCCTGTATATTTATAATGGTGTTGTCAATTCCTATGTAACCCTCGTCTGTATTTTGAACTGTGTTGAGCGCAAGTTGTGAAAAACGTGACGATTTAAAAAGTTTACCCCCAAGCCAAATGCTTAAAAATAAAGATATTGCAGATGTTGTTGTTACTATAAAAAAAGCTTTGCCTAAAACACTCCATAGTATTGGCATATATTCAAATTCAAGTCTATCGACCATTGCCATTGCAAGCCCGACAATCATTAAAATTATCCCTGAAATTCCCAGAACTCCAAATCCTGGAATAGCAAAAATCTCTATAATTAGCAGTATCAGCCCAACAGCAAAAATTATTATCTCCCAGTATGCAGCAATGCCTTCAATATAAAGAGGAAGAAAATAGAGTATTGTTGCCAATATAGATACAAAAAGAGGAAATCCTATTCCGGGTGTTTGCAACTCAAAGTATATCCCGCCAATTATTAACATTATCAATAATCCTTGAACTACAGGATTGATAAAGAAATGAATAATATGATCTATGAGTTTTAATTCTTGTTTTTTTATAATGTATGGCTGTGTTGCGTGTTTGTCTAAAATTTCATTGATACTGTTAGCTTCGCCCTCGCAATATTTGTATTTAATAGCCTCTTTTGTTGTAAACGCAAGAACCTTACCTTTGGGCGAAATCCCTTCAATTTCTATGTCCGGATCAACCATAGCTTCGGCTATACGTGGATCGCGCTTCCAAACAATGGTTGTGTCTTTTCTAACAATTATAGTGTCAGCCCCGTGCGATTCAGCTGTTGCTCGCATTAAAGAGCGCATAAAGCTTTGGTATTTATCGGGCAGTGGCTCGCCAGTTTGATTTACAACCGTAGCAGAACCGATATTTCCGCCGGGTTTCATAAATATCTTTTCCGCAGCGATAGAAATCAGTGCCCCCGCTGATGCAGCGTTGTTGTCGATAAAGACCCAAACAGGAATATCGCTGTTTAAAATGGCAGTACGAATGCTGTCGGCTGCGTTAAGAAGTCCGCCGTAGGTATTCACGTGTATTAGAATTAATCCTGCGTCCGAATCGGCAGCCTCTTTCATTGCCTTTTTGGTTTTACGCCACGAGCCAGCACCAATATCCTCTAAAAGTTCGAATTGATAAACGTGTAGAGTATCGGTTGAATCATCGTTTCCTATACCAATTACTGTTGTTAAAACTAATAAAGTGGTTATTATCAGTGATTTCATCTGTATAGTTATACTTATTTATTTAAATCTTTTGCCAAAGTTAGATATTTTTCGATTGCCTTGCGCCTTTCGTCTGTAAGTTCATATTTTATACAATCGGTCAGATACTTTTTTATACTTTGAAAATTGGGACTGTTTGTTTTGTTATAAGTTTTTATGGCATCATCCAGATTGTTTAAGCCCCATTCTATTGATTTTTCTAAGACTTGAGCAGTATCTTCCGAAACGTTTTTGTTAGCAACCCAAACCGCAAAAGCAAATGGATATCCTGTAAACTTGTTCCATTCGGTGGCTAAATCGGTCGAGTATTGATACCTGTTTTTTAAACCAAAACATCTGTCGCCAATTATTAAAATTGCGCTATCGTTTGGAATTTGTTCGATATTGGTGTCGGGTGTTAAAAGATTGAAGTTAACGTTTAGTTTCCAAAAGTGTTTTACTAAAATCCGTGCAAGCAATACAGAAGTCGCTGATTGATAGTCGAGTATAATATTTTTTACCTTTGATAGTTCAGTATTACTAAACAACATTACCGTACGAACATGACTATCGGCACCGATACAATATTTGGTAACAATTCTGTAGTCTTGCGTTGACAGTAAACCGCCTACAGGAAGCAATCCTATAGAAGTCTTGCCCGATATAATCTTTCTTGCACACTCTGCAGGGAAATCGAGCACAGGATTTAATTTGTTTCTGGCATCGGGGAAATTTTTAATGCCGTAAAGCATGGGCCAAGTGTTTGCATACGAAACAACTGATATATCAATACGTTTATTTTGCATAAAAATAACATGTTTAAACTACAAAGATAGGCAAAAGCAATGAACAATTATCAATTAACAATGCGATGCACTGAGCGTAACCGAAGTGTGCAATTGAGGTAAAAGGTGCAAGGAGAAAGTTAAAAGTACTTTTTACTTTTAACTCGATAAATAATTATCTTTGTAGAAAAATGTCAGAAAAATGGATAACAGTTCTTTGATGTCAATTTCGCCAATAGATGGTCGATATCATTCTCAAACACAAGATTTGTCGCAATTTTTGTCGGAATATGCAATTATCAAATATCGTATATGGGTTGAAATTGAATACTTTATCGCTTTATGTGAACTTCCTTTGCCTCAGTTGAAGGGTTTTGATAAAAACCTTTACGATAAGTTAAGGCTTCTATATCAAGATTTTACCATAAAAGATGCACAAGAGGTAAAAGATATCGAAAAGGTTACAAACCACGATGTTAAGGCTGTTGAGTACTATATAAAAGATAGACTCAAATATCTAAACTTGGATAAATATTTAGAGTTCATTCACTTTGGTTTAACATCGCAAGATATCAATAATACAGCTTTTCCTGCCGCATTTCGCGATGCTGTGAACGAAGTTTACTATCCACTTCTGAACAGTGTAATAACAGACCTCGAGCTAAAAGTTGCCGAATGGGAAGAGGTGCCAATGCTCGCGCGGACGCACGGACAACCCGCATCGCCCACACGTTTGGGTAAAGAGATTGCCGTATTCGTAGAACGTTTAGTAAAACAGCGCGAACTGTTGAAAATCACTCCTGCAAGTGGCAAGTTCGGCGGAGCAACAGGAAACTTTAACGCCCATTTTGCTGCATATCCAGATATAGATTGGGTTACGTTTGCTAACAATTTTGTTCACGATGTCCTAAAACTCGAACGTCTTCAAACAACCACACAAATATCGCACTATGACGATATGGCAACCGTTTTTGATAACCTGAGTCGCATAAACGTCATATTGATTGATTTTTGTCGCGATATGTGGACATACATTTCAATGGATTATTTCAAACAACGAATTAAAAAGGGCGAAGTTGGCTCATCGGCAATGCCACACAAGGTTAACCCAATCGATTTTGAAAATGCTGAAGGTAATTTGGGTTGTGCCAATGCATTTTATAACCATTTATCGGAAAAACTGCCTATTAGTCGCCTTCAGCGTGATTTAACCGATTCGACCGTTTTGAGAAATATTGGAGTACCCTTGGGGCACTCGGTAATTGCACTCAAAAGCATACAGAAGGGATTAAGTAAAGTTATTTTGAATTTTGAAAAACTTAATTCCGATTTAGAGAACAATTGTAGCGTGGTTGCAGAAGGGATACAAACTATTCTAAGACGTGAGAACTACCCAAATCCGTACGAAACACTGAAAGAGTTAACGAGAACAAACGAGCAAATTACACGTGAGTCGATACGCAAATTTATTGAAACCCTTGAAGTGTCAAACGAAGTAAAAGAGGAGTTGTTAAAACTTACGCCTCAAACCTACACAGGAATTAAACTTACTTAACAAAACCTATAATGAAGAAAATCAAAGCATTACTGCGATATGTGTTTCCAAAATATACAAAATATATAGTTTGGCACAGCATATTTATAGTTTTCTCCATAATTTTTAGCCTTTTCTCGTTTACAATGGCAATTCCTTTCTTGGGGATACTATTTGATAATCAGCCATTGGTGACGGAGCCTGTCGCATGGGGGTTTTCAATGCAATCAATATCGCATAATTTTAACTACTTTTTGAGTACTATTATCCAAAGCGAAGGCAAAATACAAGCACTTTGGATTATCTCGGTGTTCGTTGTTATCGCAGTTTTGTTTAAAACAGGATTTTTCTATCTTGCGCGTTTCGTTATGATACGTGTTAGAACAGGCATAATTGTCGATTTGCGAAACGCCGTATATCGCAAGCTATTAAAGCTGCACATGGGATATTATTTCAAGAATGACAAACGACGTTAACGAAGTGGAATTCTCTATAGTTCAGTCGATCGAAATTCTTTTTAAAGAGCCTATGACAATCATTGTATATGTGGCGGCTTTGATATATCTAAGTCCTGAGCTATCGGTCTTTATGCTTATCTTGTTACCACTTACGGGATTGATAATTGGGCGTGTTGGTAAAAGTCTGCGTAAAAAATCGGTAGTAGCTCAAGATAAGTTGGGTGGCTTAATATCGATAATTGAAGAGACTCTTAGCGGTATGCGTGTTATTAAAGTTTTCAATGCACAAAACCGTATGAACGATAAGTTTATCAGCAATAATGATAGCTATAACCGTGTTATAACACGCATTTGGCGTAAACGCGATCTGGCATCTCCACTAAGTGAATTTTTGGGAACCTTGGTAGTTGTTATCATTATGTGGTATGGAGGAAAAATGGTTTTAGGCGGAACATCAGATCTTACATCGCAAGATTTTATTGGATATTTGATTGTTTTTTCGCAAATTATAAATCCCGCAAAAACATTCTCAAATGCCTATTATAACATACAGAAAGGATTAGCGTCAGCCGAGCGTATTGATTTTATTATTCAAGCAGAACAGAAAATCAAAAACCCCAAAGATCCAAAAACTTTCTCCGATTTTAAAGAAAAGATTGAATATAGAAATGTTTCGTTCAAATATGTCGATGATTTTGTTTTAAAAAATATCAACTTAACCATTCCCAAGGGGCAAACAGTAGCTTTAGTAGGGCAAAGTGGTAGTGGAAAATCAACAATGGTTGACCTGTTGCCACGTTTACACGATGTTAATGAGGGTCAAATATTAATCGATGGTTTAGACGTTCGCTCAATCTTAACACACGATTTGCGCGAGAAGATGGGAATTGTAAATCAAGAGCCTATTTTGTTTAACGACACCATATTTAATAATATTGCCTTTGGCATTGAGGGTGCAACCCAAGAGCAGGTTATCGAGGCTGCAAAAATTGCCAATGCCCACGAATTTATTGAAGCAACCCCCGATGGTTACGATACCGTTATTGGCGACCGAGGAAGCAAGCTTAGTGGAGGTCAACGACAACGCATAAGCATAGCAAGAGCGATTTTGGCAAATCCACCAATATTGATTTTAGACGAAGCTACATCGGCACTCGATACCGAGTCGGAAAGACTTGTACAAGAGGCTATTACACGTGTAATGAAAAATAGAACCTCAATTATAATTGCTCACAGATTGTCAACTATTGTTCATGCCGACGTGATTTGCGTAATGCAAGATGGCGAAATAGTTGAACAAGGCTCTCACGAACAGCTACTTGCACTTAACGGTGTTTACAAAAAACTGCACGATTTACAAACATTTGCACAATAAATAAAAATTGCGAAAATGAAAGTTACAGGCTTTACCTTTATTAGAAATGCTGTAAAATACGACTATCCTGTTGTTGAGGCTATCAAATCTATACTTCCCATATGCGACAATTTTGTTGTAGCCGTAGGAAAATCTGAGGATTCTACACTCGATTTGATTCGGAGCATTGACGCAACTAAAATAAAAATCATTGAAACCGTTTGGGACGACTCATTGCGCGAAGGTGGCAAAGTTTTGGCAGATGAAACAAACAAGGCTTTTGCAGCAATTGACACCGATACCGACTGGGCTTTTTACATTCAGGGCGATGAGGTGGTACATGAAAAATATTTAGATACCATTAAATCAGCAATGTCTAAATATAAAGATAATCCGAAAGTTGACGGATTGCTATTTAAGTACAAACACTTTTACGGCTCGTATGATTATGTTGGAAGCTCGCTGAAGTGGTAC
>DAOSIN010000074.1:0-7576 GCA_035366675.1 Salinivirgaceae bacterium
TCATAATCGCCATAAACTAAAATTTTCTCATTAAGTTTAATGGCTGTTTCAACTGCTTCGGCTCCTGTGTTCATCGGAAGAACTTTATCGTAGCCAAAAAATTTCGTTACAAACTCTTCAAATTCGCCTAATACATTGTTATAAAATGCTCGCGATGTCAAAGTTAACTTTTGAGCTTGGTCAATCAGTGCTTTAACAATCTTTGGATGGCAATGTCCTTGATTAACTGCCGAATAAGCAGATAGAAAATCGTAATACTTTTTGCCTTCAACGTCCCAAAGGTAAACGCCTTCGCCTCGTTCTAATACAACTGGAAGTGGCTCATAATTGTGCGCTCCATACTTGTATTCTCTGTCAATGTAATCTTTTGATGTCATTTTTGCCATGACTTAATTAGTTTTATCGGTTTTTATGTTTTTTTACAAAAATAGCAATACGATTTTGCTTCCGCAAAAATTTTAGTCTAAACAAATATATGCTATATAGCATGCCACACCAAATATATTGTTGAATATTAGCGTGTTAAAAAACAGATTAGTATAATTCGCTAAAAAACTTATCTAAAGTTTCTAAAACCACTTATCGTTCTACTTATCCTCAAAGCTTTTGTGATATTGCATCATTGCGCTTTGGCTCATACCCATACTCGAAAATCCACCGTCATGGAAAAGATTTTGCATGGTTACCTTTCGAGTCAGGTCGCTGAAAAGAGTAATACAATATCCTGCACACTCTTCTGCTGAGGCGTTACCAAGTGGCGACATTCTTTCAGTGAAATCCATAAGTCTATCAATACCCTTTACACCACTTCCTGCTGTTGTTAATGTAGGAGATTGTGAAATTGTATTTATTCTAACTTTCTTCTGTCGTCCATAGATATAACCAAAACTACGAGCAATGCTTTCTAACAAAGCTTTAGCATCAGCCATATCATTGTATTCAAACAGTGTACGTTGTGCTGCAACATACGATAGAGCAACTACCGAAGCCCATTCGTTTAAAGCATCTTTTTGATGACATACTTGCAATACTTTATGAAACGACAGAGATGAAATATCTAATGTTTGGTGAAAATAATCATAATTCAAATCATCATAGGGTAGTTTTTTTCTAACATTAGGCGACATTCCTATTGAGTGAAGAATAAAATCTAATTTGCCTCCTAACAACTCTATTGATTTATCAATTAAATTGCTTAAATCTTCAACATTTGTAGCGTCAGCTGGAACAATATGCGAACCTGTTTTCTCTGCCAATGATTTTAAATCTCCCATTCTAAGAGCGATAGGCGTATTTGTTAAAATCATCGTTGCTCCCTCAGCGTGTGCTCGCTCGGCTACTTTCCAAGCTATCGATTTATCATTAAGGGCTCCAAAAATAATCCCTTTTTTCCCTTTTAAAAGATTGTAAGACATGTTTTTAAGTATTAATTAAAGATTTTATTTGTTTTGAGTAGTTTTGTTTGATAAAAGCTCACGTGCATTTTCAATGGCTGCTTTCCCCAACTGTTCACCACTTAGCATTTGCGCAATCTCCATAACTCGTTCCTCGTCATTTAACATTCTTATTTTAGTTGTGGAAGCGTCGTTTTCAATTTCCTTGTAAACAAGGTAATGTTTATGCGCTTGAGCCGCTATCTGTGGTAGGTGCGTTATGCTTATAACTTGCATGTTTTGTGCCATTTGTGCCATGATGCGTGCCATTTTATCAGCAATTTCTCCCGAAACTCCTATATCGATTTCATCGAATATTATGGTTGGTAGGTCTAAGCGATCACTCAATATGGTTTTCAATGCTAACATTAAGCGCGATAGCTCACCTCCTGAGGCAATTTTCCCAATTTCGTCTGGTGCTATTTGTTTATTAGACGAAAAGAGTAATCTAATTTCATCAATGCCGTTTATTCCGGGTTCAATTAGTTGATGTCCAACTTTGAACCGTGCGTGTGGCATTCCTAATTGTTTCAGCAGTTCAACAATATTTTGCTCTATTTCAGGGAAAACAGCAACACGAGCTTTCGAAATTTCTTTTGCAAGTTTAGTTACTACTGATTTTTGCGCTGCTTCTTCTTTCTGTAACTCCTCCAACTGCAAGTCGAATGATTCGAATTCAGAAATTTCTTTTTCCAATTTTTCTTGCATTTCTATCAGCTCGTCAATATTTTGTTTTTGGTGTTTGTGTAAAAGGTCGTACAGGATGCTAATTCGTTCACTTACTTGTGTAAGTCGCTGTGCATCAAACTCAAAAGAATCTGTATATCTCTCAACTTCTCTGGTAACTTCTTGTATTTCGATTTTTGATGACTCTATTCTCGATTTCCATTCAAAGGCTTGTGGCAGAAAGTCCAACAACTCGTTTATAAGCTGCTCGTAGCGATTTAAATCAATTAACAATCCACCATCGTCGTGTTGTGCAATGGAAACAATTGAAGATAAGTTTCCAATGATTAATTCGCTGTTATTCAACTGCTTCATTTCTGCCTCTAATTCATCCAACTCGTCCGATTGCAGCTTAGCTGTTTTAAGTTGTTGATATTGATAGGATAAGAAGTCATGTTTTTCTTTAAACTCTAAATTTTTAGCTTTTAATAGTTCTATTTTCTTTTGAGTTTCCAACAATTGGTGCCACTCATGCCTGTACTCATTAACTTTTTCGTGGCATTGGGCAACAGCATCTATTAATGAGAGTTGAAACTCACGGTTCGATAAATTCAAAGTTTCATATTGTGAATGTATATCAATTAGCTTTTCTCCTAATTCGCGCATCACACTAAGATTCACTGGTGTATCATTAACGAAAGCTCTTGATTTTCCCTGTGAACTTATTTCTCTACGAAGTACGGTTTGCTCGTCATAGTCTATTTCATTTTCCTCAAAATAGCGTCTAAGGTCGTAATTGGCAATATCAAACATCGCTTCAATAATGCACTTTTGCTCATCTGATTTCAGCACTGAAATATCTGCCCGATTTCCAACAACCAAGCCCAAAGCTCCGAGTAAAATGGATTTTCCTGAACCAGTTTCGCCTGTTAGAACAGAAAAATTTTTGTCGAACGCTATTTCTAAACTATCGATTAATATATAGTTCTGAACAAAAATCTTTGAAAGCATGATAACGATGTTTATTAATATCCCCCTAAATTAATAATTTAATATGACTTTTAAACTCGTTAGTTATTTAACCCTAATTTTTGGGGATATAAAATCTCAATGATTTTTCTCATTACGAGAAATTTATCGACCTTGAGACATGATTTTCTTGTACTTATCTTGATTGGCGGGGTCAATGACATTCATAATGTTGTATGCCCTACGTTTTTCGTCTGGCGATCCCTCAGAGAATATTTGTACTATTTCGTCACTTTTGGCTCTAATAAATAGCGCTAGTAAGTACGAATCACGTCTTCGCTGATATATTGGACGCAATTTTTCTAGCGCCTCGATAATTGCAGCACGTCCCTGCTCAGGTTGTTCGTGCATATAATCTAATCCAAGCCTATGATATTCATACAGACACATTCGATAGGGTTCGTACATATCATTCAACATCTCTTCAATAATGGCTGCTCTATTCCTACCGTTGTCTTCAAAACTGCGCCAACCTGGCGACGGGTCGCCTTGTGAATTTTCAACAACTCTATCAGCTATTTTTAAAAACTCTTGTCCGCCCAAAGGCGAAAATGTATCATAATCTACGGCGAGGATTAAATAAGCATAATAGGTTAATAATGATGCTAATGAGCCCGTGCTTGAATTCAAATTAAACTCTACAACATCTCCTATCGAAAATCTAAATATAACCTTTTCATCACGAATATCAATTACAGGCGAATTGTATCCTGAGCCAAATATGGGTCTTGCGTAGGTTACTTGAATTTCCCCTCTATACTCATTGGACCCCATCTCTTCATGTAAAATTATACCTATGTTAAACTCAATTCTTTCTTGAATTTTCATTTTATGCTCTGTAAAAACATTATTTGCAAAAAACTCATACGTGGCTTTCTGCATTTGCTCAAACAGAGTTCTATCAGACTGTTGTATCTTACTTGAATTTATCTGTATATGACAATTAAGCTCCTGCGCCCTGACAGAGAAAGTTAATAAAATAAGTAGTATTGATAAGTAGTATCGCATAAAAAATTAGATTATTTCTTGTATGGCTTGTAAAATATCTTTAGCTACCTCGCTTTTTAATTTTAATGGAAACTCTTTGATAGTTCCATTTTTCGTCAGTATAGTAATTTTATTAGTGTCACAACCAAATCCAGCTCCTTTGTCATTTAACGAGTTAAGAACTATCAGATCAAAATTTTTCTTTTTCATTTTCAGTTTTGCGTTTTCTAACTCATTGTCAGTTTCCAATGCAAATCCTAACAAAAACTGATTGCTTCGTTTTTGTTTTCCCAGTGCCGCGGCAATATCATCGGTTGGACTTAACAATATATTTAACGAATCTCCTGTTCTTTTTATTTTACTGTCGCTTTTTGTTAACGGTGTAAAATCTGCAACGGCAGCCGAAAGTATTGCTCCGTCTGTTTTTGGAAATTCAATTAACGAAGCGTCAAACATCTCCTTGGCAGTCATGACGTTAATAATTCGGCAATTGGGAATTTTAGGTATTTCTGCAACAGGACCTAAAATCAATATTACTTTTGCACCCTGATTGCTAAGTTCTTTAGAGATGGCAATACCCATTTTCCCTGATGAGTAGTTACCTATAAATCTCACTGCATCGATTGGTTCATATGTTGGACCAGCAGTAACTAATATTGTTTTACGGTTAAATTTTTTTTTTTGACTAAAAAAGGATTTTACCTCTTCAATTATCTGCTCTGGTTCAGCCATACGTCCTTTTCCTATAAGTCCGCTTGCGAGTTCGCCATCGTTAGGATCAACAAACATGTTTCCAAACGATTTTAATTTTTCAATGTTTTGTTGGGTAGCAGGATGCTTAAGCATATCAATGTCCATAGCTGGCGCAAACATTACAGAGCAACGTACTGACAGATACGTTGTTAATAGTAGATTGTCACAAACTCCATTTGCCATTTTAGCCATTGTATTGGCTGATGCAGGAGCAACTAACATAAGATCAGCCCATAAACCAAGGTCAACGTGACTGTTCCATGCTCCATCGTCATGTTTAAAAAAGTCGATAAGAACACTGTTTTGGGAAAGAGTTGCCATGGTTACAGGTGTAATAAATTGTGTCGCCAATGGTGTCATAACCACTTTTACGGTTGCACCGTTTTTGACAAGCAACCGACAAAGACAAGCCGCTTTATATGCTGCTATACTGCCTGTTATGCCTAAAATTATGTTCTTATCTTTAAGAGCCATAAATGGGTCTATCTAACTTTCTACTTCGGGCAAACGATAGGATATTTTGCTATCTTCAAACTCTTTGATAGCGATTGCTGTGGGCTTTGGGAGTCTTTCGTAAAACCTTGATATTTCAATTTGTTCGCGGTTTTCAAAAATCTCTTCAAGATTATCTTGCTGTGTGGCAAACTCTTCTAACTTACGATTAAGCTCTTCCTTAATTTCCACGCTGATTTGATCTGAACGTTTAGCCAGGATATTAACTGCCGCATAGACGCTTCCGGCTTCTTTTTCAAAAAAATCTAAGTCGCGTGTTTGGGTATTGGTTGCCGCCATTATTTTTTTAAAGTCCATGTGATATTTGGTTTACTGTTATTTTATTGTCGTTTTATTGCTTTAACACAATTTGCATAAATTTTTTCAGCCTCTTTTGAACGTGGGCTTGTCGGGAACTCATCAATATAAGCATAATACTCGTTTATTGTCTCTTGAAGTCGTTCCATTCTAAGCTCCTCAATACTGTTTCGTGCAAGTAAATAATTCGATTTAAGTATTAGAAACATAATTTCTTCACGATATTCAGTGTCAGGGTAGTCTTTAAGGGTGTTTTTTAAAGATATAACTGCCGACTTATAATTTTGCAACATATAGTACTGTTTTGAATCGAAAAAGGATTTTTTCTCCAATCGTTTTTTCAACAATCCTTGCAATACCGTTACGGAATCAATCCTTGATGACATGGGATACATATTTATAAAATATTGCATCGACTCTATTGCCTTTAAAGTATTTGATTGATCGAGGTTATATCGTGGAGATTCTTCGTAAAGGCACTGTACAACCATAAAATCGGCCTCTTCTGTTTCTGGGGTATTGCTCCATGTGCGCGAATAATTTTTAAAATAATAGACTGCGACAATGTTTTCTCCCAAGTTATATTGACAATAGGCATACATTAAGTTCATTTCGCGAGCTTGCTCAGTTCCTCTGTATATCGGCATTACGTCATTTAATAGAGCTTCTGCCCTAAACCAATCCTCTTTTTCGTAATACTGTTTTGCCTTCTCGAATTTCATTGCATGATCTTTTGATTTCAATGCTTTTTGAAAATCAGAACAACTGCTTAACATCGCTACTGTAAATATTGTTAAAAACAAAAATTGTAACAAAAACGCTTTTTTCATTTATAAACGATGAAATTGTCTATATTAAAAACACTGATTAACATTACAGTAAGGATTTGTTTTACTGGTGCAAAAAAATCAGTCTGCAAAGATAACGAATTTTAATTGTTTTTGGTACATGAAACAACGAACAATTAACTATTGAAATTGAAAAAGACGGAGCATATGCTCCGTCTCTGTAACGTTCTGAATTTCGTAAGATATCAATTTAATTGATCTGAACCTAAATGAGAGTATTGCTATTCGTAATCTGGCTTTCTACCTATTTGGATTGACGAACTCGCTTCATATGCTCTTGTCGTTGTTTGAAATTATTGTTATAAATGTTATTTAACAATCTAAACTAGAATTTTTCAAAATCACTGTCACTTTCTAAACTTTTGTATATATCAAAGTCTATTCCTTTTGTAGATGGCTTTGTTTTTGATTTTGGTATTTCGTTATCAATTTTTAATTCTTCTATGTCATCTATTACACTTTTCTTGTCAGTTTTATTTACTTTATGCGTTTTACTAACTTGACTTGTTTTACTTGCTTGACTTGTTCTACTTACTTGGCTTGTTCTACTTGCTTGGCTTGTTTTATCTGCTTTACTTGCTTGATAGGTATTATAAGTTTTGTTTGCCAGCTTTTCTACCTTATTTCCTTGCTTTTTTTTTTCTTTGTTATCGTCAATCTTAAAGTAGCTTATAGAACTCTTTAGTTGTTCTGCTTGGCTTGCAAGCTCTTCTGCATTTGTTGCCATTTCTTCGCTTGCTGCGGCGTTATGTTGTACAACTTGGTTAAGTTGCTGTATAGCATTATTCACTTGATCGGCTCCTCCTCGTTGCTCTATGCTTGAAGCTGCAATTTCACGAACCATTTGCAAGGTTTTTTCAATTTCAGCTACTAATTTACTTAAAAGTTCGCCTGATCCTTCCGATACTTCAACTCCTTCTGCTGCTAGGCTGATAATTTCATCTGCTGCCACTTTGCTATGCTCGGCAAGCTTCCTTACCTCAGCTGCAACAACAGCAAAACCTTTACCATGTTCTCCAGCTCTTTCAGCTTCTATAGAAGCATTAAGGC
>DAOSIN010000075.1:0-7528 GCA_035366675.1 Salinivirgaceae bacterium
ATGATTCCTATTACAATTAGTATTGCGCCTGTTTTGCTTTTTCCTTTTGATTTTTTGGGAGCAACAGGTCCTTTGCCTGGTGGCGGTGGAGGTGTGCCTGGTTTAACTGTTGGTCTGGCTTGTTGTGTTGGAGTAACTGGTGCGCCTGGTTTTACTTGATCTGCCTGAGGTGTCGGCGTAGTTGACTTACCTTGTACTGTAGGAGGCACAACAGGTGGTTTTTGTTGCGTTTTATCTTCAGTTTTATCAGCAAGTTTTACTGGTTCATCTTGTACTTTCTGTGGTTCCTCTGGAGTTTTAGCCTCTTCTTTTACAGGGGTTTCTGCTTTGCTTTCATCGCCATAAATAAATTGAATCCCTCCTCTTTCATCTTTTACCAAGAAACCCATTGAAGCTACAGGAAATTTCTGATTAGTTTTTAATGCTGCAATAAGTTCTTTTGCAAATTCTCTAACCTTTTTGAAAGCATCGTCTTTTGAAATCTTTTCTTTTGACGCAACGTGATTAATCAACAACCCATCGTTATACTTTAAAAAGTCGTTAAAGGTCACTTTTCTTTTTCCTGCTTCAAGCTTTACCATAAAGGCTCCAAAATCAGGAACAATAACTCTGTTATTCGTTTCTAGTAGTTCGGAAATGTAATTTGCTATCATATTATTTTGATAATTTATTCGTTACACTGACAATTCCAACGCAATATATGTTTTTTTTTTGTTTTAAGTGTTATATGTTAGGTTTTTTTTGACCAAAATACCACATATTGATGTGACAAGCACTATATTACAATGTTACACCATAAAAAAGAGAATGGTTCCGCTCCAATTACATAGATTATATATGTAATTAACAACAAATTTCAGGGCTGTTCAACACATATATAAGCTAAAACTCTCCTAAATTTTTTTTAATAAGTTTTATAAATCCTACTTTTAAATAAATTAAAATCGCTACACTAATCAGCAATATAAAATAAATATCATTTTAAGCGCTGACGAACAACCTCATACATTAATACTGAAGCTGCATTAGATACGTTAAGTGATTCTATTTTCCCCATTATCGGGATACGAGCAAAGCTATCGCCTATACGTAAAATATCATTAGATATCCCTGTTTCCTCTGAACCTAATACTAATGCCAATGGCACAGTCATGTCTATATCTGTGTATGTTCCGGTAGCTTTCTCGGTTGCGCAAACTATTTGTAAACCAAACTGTTTCAACTCTTTAATTGTATTAATCAGTGATGTTGTTCTACAAATAGGTAAATGATATAGCGCACCTGCTGATGTCTTTGCAGTATCGGCTCCTATACGTGCCGAACCTTTAGTGGGAACGAGCAGAGCATGCGCGCCTGCACACTCCGCCGAACGTACTATCGAACCTAAATTACGAACATCTGTTATTTGGTCTAAGATAACAATAAAAGGCGTCTTCCCTTGTTGAAATAAGTTGCTTACAATTGTAAATATATCATAAAATTCTACCGCCGATAAAAATGCTAAAACACCTTGATGATTCTTTTTAGTTACTCTTTCTATTTTTTCAACAGGTACATACTGCATCGGAATTTTGTAGTCAGTAATTGATTTGTATAAATCTTTTACCGAATCGCCGGTTAAGCCGCTTTTTACCAACACTTTATCAATTGACTTACCGCTCTCAATGGCTTCAATCACAGCTCTGATTCCAAAGATAAACTCCTTTTGCAAGTTATCCATTACGTGTTGTTTAATTTACAATAAATCTTAATGTTTTAACCTCATTGTCGTAAACAACTTCCACTAAATAAATTCCACTTCGTAAATACGGTAATTTAATTTGTATTTCATTGTTTGAAGTAAAATCAAAGAAAACTGGTATTTCGCGACCTGATAAATCAAAAACTCTGATGTTACACTTATTAACGCTTTGCGAAAACATAACATTAACAACCGATTTAGCTGGATTAGGATATAAAATCAACTGTTGCGTACTTGCCGATATGGTTTCATTATCAATAGGTAACGGATCTTCGCCTTCATAAACTGCTATATCATCTATAAACAGGTCGTTTCCATTGTCATTAACTGTTTCAAATCTAATCCAAATATTCTCATTTCCAATAAATTGCGACAAATCAACGTTTGCATATTTCCATTTATCGGGTGTGTCTGGAACAAACAGTTTTGAATAATACCAGCCATTGACTGTCGCAAGCGTTTCTCCAGTTTTTATTAAAACTGTGTCATTATAATTAACTCCATCAGTTGAGATTATAACACAAAGCGAATCTTTTGTGAAAATCGAACCCAACGCATAAGCGTATTTAAATCCGAGTTTTAGCTCGCTGGCATTTCCTATTTTAATCGGGAAAAGCTCCATTATATCCCTCTGTAATAAATCGGAATAAAATCTAAATTTCATTGTAGCTGACTGCGTGCCGCCATTAAATCTGGGTACCGTATCCGAACGCCACGTAAAAGCATTGTCAGGATTTCTTATAATTACTTTTGCTCCTCTTAAATCAAAATCGGCATTTTCAAAAGTTTCTGTGTATGGCAAGGAGACAAAATATGGTTTTGTTAAAGAGAGTGCAGTTTTGTTGTTTATTGTATCAATATCGCTTCCTGTGGCTGTTTTAACATAAATATCTATATCATAATAAATGCTTTGTGGCAATTCAGCAATTGAAAATTTTAGATTAACACTACTCACACCACCTACAGTTACCATAATAGATGTGTCTTTTGTAAACTGTTGATTATTAACTGATACATCAAATTTTTCAATACTAACATCTGCCGTTCCAATATTTTCTATATTGATTTCGGTAGAGATAATTGTGTCGTTTCCAATTTTTTCAAACAATGCAGTGGCACTTATTTGTATATCTCCACCAGTAAGAGGTTCGGCGGGTGTGTGAGACTGCGATAAATATTGAAAAGCTGCCCAAACATTAATCATTCCTCGTCCATAAGTATTATCCTCTCCGACTTCTCCCAAATCTGTACTGGTTTCATAAAGTGCCATAAGTATCTCTGTTCCTGTAACATCGGGGAAAGCCTCTTTTAGCAACAAAACTGCACCAGTTACATGAGGAGCAGCCATACTGGTACCCGAAAGTGAGCCATAACTGTCGAGTCCTTGAGCTGAATAAACATTTACTCCAGGAGCTACTACTTCGGGCTTTATATGAAGTGGTGTTCCCGGTTCTGCTGGACAGTTTGTAGGTCCTCGACTGGAAAAGTTTGCTATGGGCCACGTTTGATTATTTGCATTGACTGCGCCCACACTAAAAATATTTGTTGTGCTTCGTGCAATATTTGCAGGAATACCTATAGTGCCAGCTTCGGGACCATCATTCCCGGCAGAAAATACCACTGCTACTCCTGCAGCCTCTAAAGCGTTGAATACCAACATTTCAGGCAAATCGCAATCTTCAATATTATATGTATTTGTTAATCCCCACGAGTTTGTTATCACATCAGGAATATCGTTTGTTGTTTCGGGGTTTCCGTCTGGATTTAAAGCCCATTCAAAGCACTCTAATATTTCGCTCATACGTCTTATTTCACTTGTTATACTTACAATCGGGTCGGAAACCATATAGTAGGCATTATATGCTATGCCAATTGTATCTCCATACTTTGCTGTTCTTCCTAAAACTGTGGCGATTGTGTGAGTACCGTGGCTTGAGTTAGAAATATCTACAGGCGTTACGTTGTTATAACTGTAAAAGCTTTCGCTCAGCGGAGCATAGTTTCCCAAAAATCTTTTTGCAATTGATGGGTGTTCTGTATTAACACCAGTATCAACTCCAAGAGCTTTTCTTCCGCGACCTGTACATCCAAGCTCCCACATTTTTCGAGCCTGTATGGCAATTATCCCCGATGTTGCATTAGATTTCGACTCAACTATCTCTCCTTTGTATGAAGGCAATAGTTTATAATCTGCATGATCATAATAAACGTAACTTACATCTTTATGATTAGCTAACGTTCTTATTGTTATCTCATTAGCCCAAACAGCAATCAAGTTAGCTGTCTTAAATGGATATATTTTTTGAATTTTTGCGCCCGATGTTCTAACTTCTTCAATAGCTTGTAAAAAACTTCGTTGCTTTTGTTTGGTAAATTTTTCACAAGAGATTACCGTCTGTTTAGCCTGTTGTGATGCTGTAATTTTTTGTTGAGAATAAAGTGTTAACGCACTGTCAGCATTCCATTGTTCTGACAATCTAAAAATGGCTTGAACAATCTTTCCCTTATTTTCATTCATAACACTCTCTAAACGAGGCGATATAGTGTTTTGTGCAATACCTGTTAATGGTATTAAAAACGTTACGATTAAGAGATGTTTATATTTCTTCATATTGCATTAATTTATGTATTATACTAAATTTTGAAAACACAAAGCTACTAATTTTCAGTTTTTTCGCAATCAATTTCCATCATTTCTTCTTTTGAATAGCGTCTGATTTTAAAATTCAAAGCTGCAATAATTATTGACATTATAGGGCTTATAATATTAAAAAAGGCGTAAGGCAAAAAACTTAAAACAGGTACTCCTAAAACAACAGATTGTGTTGCTCCACACGTATTCCAAGGAACTAATACGGAAGTAACTGTTCCGGAGTCTTCAAGCGTGCGACTGAGCAATTCGGGTTTTAATCCACGTTTACGATATGTTTTTGCAAACATTCTTCCTGGTACAACAATAGCTAAATATTGATCAGAAGCAGTTACATTAAAAAACAGACATGTTACAACTGTCGATGCTACAAGTGATGTAGTTGTTTTTGCATACTGAATTATTGAAAGTGATATTCGCTCTAATAATCCGCATGCTTCCATAACACCACCAAAAATCATTGCCGAAATAATCAACCAAATGGTATTTAACATTCCTTGCATTCCTCTGGTTGATAATAAGTTGCTTACACTTGAGTCGTCTGTCGCTATCGACACATTGCCAAACATACTTTTTAAAACTGCGACATATGACTGCGAGGCGTAGTTTGTTGAAATATCTGCAACCTGTTTTACTATTTGGGGCTGAAATATTACTGCAAATACTCCTCCTAAAATTGTAGCTACAAACAGTGCGGGTAAAGGCATTGCTTTTTTTAATATCATAATAATCAGTATAATAGGAACAATAAAAAGTATTGGCGAAATATTAAATGTCGAGTTTATCGTATTTAACGTTTGTTCTACTCCTATTTCCGAATATTTTTCACCTCCTGTAAATCCAATAATCAAAAATATTATTAGTGCGATTAAAATTGATGGTGTAGTTGTTATTGACATATATCTTATATGTGTAAACAAGTCGGTTCCTGCCATTGCTGGGGCTAAGTTTGTTGTGTCGGATAGTGGCGACATTTTATCTCCAAAATAGGCTCCAGATATTATTGCACCTGCAACCACACCTTCGCTAAAGCCCAATGCATTACCTATTCCAAGCAAAGCGACTCCAATGGTTGCCACAGTTGACCATGAACTTCCGGTTGCAAGAGAAACCAAACAACAAATAACAACTGTGGCAAATAAAAATATTGATGGGTGCAATATCTTTAGTCCATAATAAATCATGGCTGGGACAATTCCGCTTAACATCCATGTGCCAGCTAAAGCTCCAATCATAAGTAGTATAAGTATTGCGGGAAGTGCTGCGGTGATACTTTTAACAATTTGCTTTTCAATATCTTTCCACTTGTATTTCAAACAAATAGCGATTATTGCAGCAACAGCAGCCGAAAATAACAATGCTATTTGATTTGAACCACCTAAAGTATCATCTCCAAAAAAGTAAACATTTAAGGATAATAGGAAAATCAAAACTATTATTGGAATAAATGCTACAAAGAGAGGGACTTTTTTGGTATTTTCAGACATAAAAACTGAATTTTTAGTTTGTTGATTTTCAGGATTATTAGAACATATAATGTGATTTCGGATGTCGGATTTCGGATTTCGGATTTTGGGAACACAGAATACACAGATTAGACGGATTTTACACAGATTTTTGACTTCCGTCTTCGGTCTACCGTCTTCCGACTTCTAACTTTATTTTTGTGCAATATAATGCTTTTCTTTCCTATAATCTTCCTAAGCAAAGTAAATTCAAATAAAAAAATAAGGCGACCATACAAAAAAGATCGCCTTACTTACACTAAACTGCTGATTATTACCATGTTGTGGTAATCTTGTTTTGATATAACTTATAGGTTTTTTGTTCTCCTTTTACGTTATAATATATGAAACCATCGACAAGTGGTGCTGTTCTACTTGAATAGGTTGCCTTGTCTAATTCTATTGGAAGGTCCAAAATAATCGAGTGGTCACCTTTTCCAATAAGCGTTTTGCCAATATTATCGAAAACTATTGGTGCGGCTTTTGCGTAATTAAGTATGATTCTATCGACCATAAACGAACCTTCAAATTTATTTGAAAGAGTGAAAGTCACTTTTCCGGTTAAAACTTTTGTGTCATCTGTTTCGGTCGCGGAAATCATTATTGGTGCATGCATATAAACCTCAACTTTACCTTCGTTTATATCGAAATAAAAGTTGTGAGTAACTTTGCCGTATTTGAATGAATGCTCAACTTTAATCAAATTATTGGGATCGTTGTAACAATTCTTAGCATCGTAGGTTAAAATCCAACCTGTTCTCGAAGGCTCGATTCCATTAACTACGGCGCATTTTGTTGGATTTGTGGCGCGTGGCTTTTTATTCGTGGTAACAACTTGTTGTCCGATTTTTAATTCGTACTCTAAAGAGCCTAAAGTGCTAGAGACTGGCACAATATTTATTGATTTTATGCGCGATTTAATTTGCTCAATCCCAACTTCTGCTCTGGCTTTTCGTTGATCAACAAATCTGTCTTTCAGTTTGGTGAGTGTCGTTATATCGCTCTCCATATCTTCGACAACGTATACACTTTCAATTCGGTTTAATATATCTTCAAGTTGTTCAGTAAGCTCTCTGTCAGCTTTTTCGAATGCCATTACTAATTTTCGAAGCTCCAAATCGCTGAAAGGGTACATCAAATAGTAATAGAATGTTATGTTACTGCCGGCTTGAACTTTTTCCCACCAATAATCTTCGGCTTTGTTAAGACCAATTCCTTTTATGAAATTCATCTCGGCTGTTTGGGTCTGTGTTGTTTGTTCGAAGCTTTGAAAAAAATTGTTGACATTGGTACCCATATCTTCTTTGGTAGTCATTTCCGAAGATACTGTAACATTTTCGGCAACCGATCTTACAATATTTTCTTTTACCTTTAATAGAGCATTCTCTTGTGATGCTTCGAGTGTAGCTCCTGAACCTGTAACAATTATATAATCTTTTTTAATAGAGTTAATCCAATTAGGTTTTTTCCTTTTGTCTTTGTCTATTGTTTTAACTTTTTGTTTTGAATCGGCTACTTTTTTGACACCTGCGCTTAATGGTATCGTTCCACAAACAAATACAAACAACAAAAGGTAATAAAATATGTTTTTCATAGACCTTAATTTTATTGCAATTATTTAAAAACAAAAAA
>DAOSIN010000076.1:0-7445 GCA_035366675.1 Salinivirgaceae bacterium
CTTTAGAACGTGAGCTAAATGATCCAAATGTGGCAGGATTCTTAGTTGAGCCAATTCAAGGCGAAGCAGGTGTTTTTGTTCCCGATGAAGGATATTTGAAAAAAGCATATGATCTTTGTAAAAAACATAACGTTTTATTTGTTGCTGATGAAGTACAAACAGGTATTGCACGAACAGGAAAAATGTTAGCATGCGATCATGAAAATGTACGTCCCGATATTTTGATTTTGGGTAAAGCCATTTCAGGTGGTGTTTTCCCTGTATCATGTGCTTTGGCAGATGATGAAATTATGATGACAATTAAGCCCGGACAACACGGCTCTACATTTGGTGGAAACCCAATAGCTGGTAAAGTTGCAATGGCAGCTTTAACAGCTATTAAAGAAGAAAATATGTTAGAGAATGTTGAAAAAATGGGCAAAATTTTCCGTCAAGAGATGAAGTCAATAAAATCAGATATGATTCAGTTGGTACGTGGTAAAGGTCTATTGAATGCAGTTGTTATAAACAATAAGCCGGGAAGAACGGCATGGGATGTTTGTATCGAAATGGCAAATAACGGTGTTTTAGCAAAACCAACACATGGAAATATTATTCGTTTTGCTCCTCCGTTGATAATTACCGAAGCACAAATGAAAGATGCTGTTGATAAAATAAAACTATCATTTGAAAAATTTGCTTAATTTTGCAACAACTCAAAGTCCGAGTAAAGTTTTTCATAAGGTTAGAGTTTAATGATTTGTAGAGACGGAGCATGCTCCGTCTCTACTGTTTTGGTAAAGACGTCATACTATGGCGTCTTTACAAAATGAGACGCCATGTTTATGACGTCTCTACATAAAAAAATATTTGTGCCATAAATTAGATGCTTATTTTTATCTACATATAAACAAAAATGATTAAGTTTGCAAGTGAACACATAATACCAATTGTAATTTTAAAATAGTCCAATCTTTTTAAAATTTTACAATGGTAAATACTGATGTCACAGATACATAGTTCAAACGAACGATAGTGAAGTTTGGACTATAGTAGTTGTCTAATTGATATTAGCATTATTTTAGCTCTTAACAAAAGATGATAATAAAATGAGAACAAAATCCCTGAAAATATTATTTCTTTTACTTTTTTGTGGCGGATTAAATGCACAAGCACAAGAATTTGATATCAAGAAAAATCCAATCTGTTTAGCCGATACTGCTGAATTTCGTTACTTAGCACCTAATTTAACTTCTGTTGTATGGGAGTACCCAACAGATGCAACAATCATTTCTTCAACCGCAGATGGTCTTGGATTTCAAAAAGTTACATTTAGTACGCCACAATCAAAGAGTGTAATAGCTAAAGCAGTTATAAATGGTTTTCCACATATTGATACTTTGATTATTAATGTTTCGCAATTGTTGGAATCATACGTTAATAGAACAATTGAATTTCATCCAACGGCTACATATATTCTCAATATGTCGGCAAGCATTAACAATCCATTGTCAATTGCGCCACATTGGTACACTTGGACGATTAATGGAGATAGTACAACTCTCCCTCAAAATATTTCAATCCATTCACATAAGTTTAATGATGAAGGAAATCACATTGTAAAATTAAATGTGAGAGATGCAGGAGGTTGCACCGTTGAAATGGATACAACCGTTACCACAGTAAGACTTTTTGAAGCACCCAACGTTTTTACACCAAATAATGACGGAGTAAACGACGATTTTATTGTTAAAAGTACAGGTGATATTCCTTTCAGTATAGAGATATACGACCGTTCTGGTATTTTGGTTTATAAACCTAATTTAACGGTTACACAATTAGTTTGGGATGGGAGAAACAGTGCGGGAGTAATTGTCAAACCAGGGGTTTACTTTTACGTAATAACACCTGAAGATACTAGTATAGAACCACTAAAAGGATTTGTCCACGTATTTCACGGAGAGAAATAAAAAAGGGTAAGCCCCCTGTATCGCACCGCTACGACCACCTACCCTTGCTTCCTTCCGAACCTGGGGGATTTGGTGGGAGCTGGTCGTACAGAACTTACCCAGCACAAAAATACAATTTTTAGGGATAATTGCAATATAATTTAACTACTTTTTGCGAATTAGGGCTGGATATAAATAAAGAAACATAGTTAATGTGATTATATTCAGCTGAAATTAGAAATTGAGTTAAAAGCGATGCATTGAGCGTGGTCGAAATGTTAAAAGTTTGTAAAGTAGAGACAGCGCATGCGCTGTCTGTTCAAAAAGTTAAAAGTTTTTCTCGTTCGCCATTAATAAATCCAAAAATCCGTGTAAATCCGTTCAATTCGTGTATTCTGTGTTCCAAAAATCCGCTCAGCACTGAGCGTAGTCGAAGTGAAATCCAAAATCCGAAATCAAAACACATCAACAAAAAATATATTTTAAGTGATTATTGTAGCAGATAGCGGTTCAACCAAAACAGTTTGGTACTATTCTTCGCCCGAAATTAAAGGAACTGTTCAAACATCAGGGCTTCATCCTGATAATCTTGATAGCTTCTCACCAAATGATTATGAGCAAATCATTGCTTTAATGAATAAATCGGGGAAGTTATATTTTTATGGTTCGGGGTGTGCTACCAAAGCAAGACAAGAGACAGTATTTCATTGGCTAAAGGAACGATTTCCACTGTTTGACATAATAGTGCAGTCAGATCTTATAGCCTCAGGATTAGCTCTATACGGCAGTCAGCAGGGCATTGTGGGAATTCTGGGAACAGGAGCTTCGATGGCTGTTTGGAAAGATCAGACAATGAAAATGCCTATACCTTCGCTCGGTTGGGCAATAGGAGACGAGGGAAGTGGTGTAGATATTGCAAGTCGATTTTTTAAAAACTGGTATAGTGGTAAATTTCCGGATTCTTTGGTTAAGCTGTTGGATTCAAATGATAATTTGCCCAATGCGATTGATTTAATAAGAGATGTTTACAGCTCGAAGCAGCCAAATAAAAAAATAGCATCATTCTGTGAAGAAATTTCCAAACTAACAACTTTTGATTCTGTACGAAGAATAGTACAGCAGGCTTTCCACGATTATTTCGACTACTACGGCAATTTGTTGTTCAACAATAAGGAGCTACCTATTGCTTTTACCGGAGGAGTAGCAAGCGGATTTAAACCAATCTTAACAGCTGTTGCAAAAGCCCGAGGCTACGAAATATTCTCGATAATAGAGAATCCGATAAAAAAATTAGCAGCCTACCATATCGCCAACTATTCCGATTTTTCAAACAGTTTTTGAATATCTTCCTCTGTTTCTTGTAGCTCCGACTTACACTCGGTTAGCAGTGTAATGGCACGTGATATTTTGCTACGCACCACATCTATATCGGGCGGATTTGACTCGATAAATTCAATAATTGACTCAATCTCTTGAATTTTTTCCGTATAGTTTAAACTCTTTTTAGCCATTGTTTTTTATATCGTTACAAATTATACCAATTGTAATTTTAAAATAGTCCAATCTTTTTAAAATTTTATAATTGTAAATACCGATGTTACAGACACATAGTCCAAAAGAGCGATAGCGATGTTTGGACTATAGTGTATGTCCAATCGGTATTAATCAACACAAATGTACGATAATAGTTTAAGAAACACAATGTCTTTTTGCTTCGTTATTAAATAAGTAGGATTTATATTTTCATCAAAATTTTCTATTTAAATTTGCGGTGTAAATCTACATTCCATGCCGACTAAAAATAAGGGTATTACAAGTACCAGCGAACAAATAGTTTGTGTGCACACACATAATGATTTTGGCGGAACATCGCTTATTATTTCAGAAATAATTGAGGGATTATTAGACAAGGGCTATCACATCGAACTATATTTCGCAAAGTCAAAACATAAAGGGTTTTTATCAACCTTAAGTGGTGTTAAAAGACGTTATTATCATTATCGCAAATCAAATAATTTGTTTTTGTTAGTTTTTTATCTTTTTGTATCGCAATTTTTGCTCTTTTTTAAGTTGTTACGATATTACAATAGAGATGTTATTTTTTATATCAATACTTTGATGCCTTGGGGTGCTGCATTATCTGCCCGTTTAATGCGAAAGAGAGTAGTTTTTCACGTGCACGAAATATCCACAAAGCCACTGTTCGTAAAAATGTGGAACAAGTGGATTGCAAAACATACTGCACACGATATTATTTACGTATCTGAATTTGTGAAAATCAAAAAGCAAATTAACGCACCAAGACGATTTGTGGTGCATAACGCACTATCGCCACGATTTGTTAAAAACACAATTCCCAATTATCACAGAGATGAGTTTATAGTTTTAATGCTCTGTAACTTAAAGATATACAAAGGTGTAATTGAATTTGTTCAGATAGCCAGACTATTGCCTCAATACAGTTTTGAATTAGTATTGAACGCCACTGATGATGAAATAAACACTTTCTTTAAAAATATTCGATTTAGCGAAAATCTCGCTGTACACGGTTCGCAGCCTACTGTTCACAGATTTTATGCACGAGCAAGCGTAGTTCTTAACCTGTCACATCCCGACAAGTGGTTAGAATCGTTTGGTATGACAGCATTGGAGGCTATGACTTACGGGCTTCCTGTTATAGTTCCACCACGCGGAGGAATTTCGGAGCTTGTCGTTGATGGATATAACGGCTATCATTTACCATATACCGATTTGGATAAAATTGTTGCAACAATAATAAAAATCGCAGAAAATCCAGATTTATATTTGGAACTATCAAACGGAGCAAAAGAGATGGTAAAAAAATTTAGTTACACAGATATGATTGAAAACATAGAATCTATATTAAAAACAGGGAAACTGAAGGGAAAAAGCTTAGAGTCAATAATATAGCTTATATATCAATTTTACAATATGTACCCGAGATACTTTTTTGTAGCAATATCGCGATTAATTTATACTTTCGTTCTAAAATAGAACCAATTATAATTAGTATTGAATTAAGCAGTTTATATATAAAGTTTTATACTTTGTCAAATATTGCGATTTTTGGAGCTTAAAATTGTTTGATTAATATATTAAATGTAAATTTGCACATTAGTATCACAGAATGTGAGATATTAAGTGCTGTTGATTATTGATGAATTGATATTTTAATTTGAAAACAAGAAGTCTATAAACGAAAAGAATATTTTGATAATCATTAATTATCAGTATTTTTTCGTATAATTGCGAAAACCTATAATTTATAGTAAACGATAAAGTGCCCTTTTAAGAGTTAACACAACAGTCAATTGTATGATAAAAGCAAATATAATTGCGTCATTTTGCAGAAAACGATTGATGCAAGCAGCAGTAGGCATAATAATCTCTTTTTTATTTTTTAGTTATCCTATTTTTGCTCAGGATACAGAGATTGAACTTGCAAAAAAATATGCCGAATTTGGTTTTCGTGAAAAGGATTACGACTTTGCTTTAGAGAATTATCTGAAGCTTTATGAGTTAGATAAAAAGGATATTAACATAAACTTCAGAATAGGAGTCTGTTATACCGAGACAAATAAAGACAAAACAGGGGGTATCTCATATTTAGAGTTTGTTGTTTCACATAATAATTTTCCACGTGAAGCTCTACACTATCTCGGAAAAGCCTATATGTTTAATTATCAATTTACTGAGGCTGTCGAGGCTCTTTACGAGTATAAAATATATGGTACTGATAGGGATATATTAGCCTCTACCGAAAGACTTATTGATATGGCTTATAATGCCAGAGAGTATATAAACCAACCTAAACCTGTTAGATTTGAACTCCTTGATACTGCTGTAAACTCCATTATGAACGATTTTAGGCCGTTAGTAACCTCTGACGGGGGAAAACCATTTTTTACTAGTAATCGAAGATATGTTGACGAGTTGGCAGCAAACGTTAACGATGTTTACATGTCAGAAGCAAGTCGCGATAGTTGGGGTAAGGCAAGAATGTTAGAAATTAGCACTTTCGATCATGAAGAGGTTGTCGGAATTGCTCCCAATGGCGATATGTTAATGATTTTCTGTGACGGTTACTATTCAAGCAAAACCATAAAAATGGCTACCAGAAAGGGAAGAAAATACGAACTGCTTCCTCAAGAGCGTCTCCCCGTCGACCTAAACTCTCCAGCATTTGAACATGGTGCATGTATAAATACAGAAGGGACAATGATTATTTTCGCAAGCGATAGGTTAGGCGGATACGGAGGGATGGACCTTTACAAAATAGAGAAAAAAGATAGACGCACATGGGGAAGTGCTCAAAACTTAGGAAGCCAAATAAATACTCCATTTGATGAAAACTTTCCAACCCTATCTTATGACGGGCGAAAACTGCACTTTTCATCGAATGCACACTCTTCAATAGGAGGGATGGACCTGTTTTATTCAACCTATAATGCTGCAGATTCAAGCTTTCAAAGACCTTTAAACCACGGATTTCCTATAAGCACACCATTCGACGACATATCTATTTCATTTAATGCTGATGAGTCTGTTGCGTACGTTGCAACTACACGTAATGAAGGAATTGGGAACTTAGATATTTATAAAGTTCACGTTGGCAAAGAATCTACCAAAACGATTATTATTGCAGGTCTTGTTATGATTGGCGATGAAAGTTCATCAGTACCCTACGAAATGGATTTTGTGAAAGTTTATGCTACTGTATATGACAAACAGGGTAATCTGTTTTCGAAATACGATCTTGTTGAAGGTGGACAATTTTTTATAACACTCTATCCTGGAGAGTATATTTTAGATGTCAGATTTGATAAGGCAGATACTGGTTATAGAGAAAATATTACTTTAGTTGAGTCAGAAGATGATGAGCCAATCTTTAAAACCATTTATTTAAAACCAGTGGAATAAATAATATAATTAAAAACTACTTATAATGTTTTTTAGAGTTTTAATGCTGTTTGCTGCCATAGCACTAACATTGAGTGCTTACGGTCAGATGACGCCAAAAAATGCTGATGATCACTTCCAAATGGGAAATTTTGAGCAAGCTCTTAAAATCTACGAACACTTATACAAACGAGACTCTACAAATACCGAATATACGCACAGAGTAGGTGTTTGTCATTTAAACTTAACATACGATAGAGCTAAAGCAATTCCCTTTTTAGAAAAAGCGTCAACAATGAAAGGTGTTTCAAATTTTATATGGTTCGATTTAGGGTCGGCATATCGTTATACTGGACAGTTTGACAAAGCAAAAGAAAACCTTGAAAAATTTATAGGAATTACCAGAAACAGCTACGATAAGGCTCAGGCAGAATTGATGTTAAAGCAAATCGAAAATGCAAAGGCATTAATGGCAAAGCCCGTGAATGTTAAATTTATTAATCTTGGGGCAAATATTAATTCAGAATTCGATGACTTCTACCCATACGTTGATATCAATAATAGATGGATGATATATAATTCGCGCAGAATATTCAG
>DAOSIN010000077.1:0-7242 GCA_035366675.1 Salinivirgaceae bacterium
GCATTTCGCAAATTTTTTATCTATTAGAAATGCAAAAATATCGAGTCGGTTGTAGAATTTCGATTGATAGAATGGATCTCCTTGGTTTAGGGCATTTTTATACTTGTTGTAGAATGGCATAAGATTATCGCCCACATAGATTGAGTTTGCAAAGCCAAATCTTCGCTATTTGAAATATAGTTCGCTCAGTACACCTTTTGGACATGTTGTTTGGTCAACGCTTCTATCTCTTTGAAAGCCAAAAATATACCCACATTTTATGGAAAGCGAGTCGATTTTTTCGACTATTTCTCCGAACGACGAGCCAACATAAGCGTTCAAATAAACGTCGTCGGCAACGCCTTCGCGTGGTGTAGGTTTTGCAAAATTAGCTTTATGGTTCAGTTGAGCGAAACCGCCTGTAAAGAACCATTTGTGCTTGAATTGTCCGTTGAGAATGAGTCTGAACATTTCGCGACGCTCTGGCGATTGCGCCCCTCGCCAGTCGCACATGAATTCGGCAAATCCGAGTTTTGAACTATATTGAAATATTCCTCCTTGAATGTTTGGATGTGCGTATGCACATGAGTCATACATGAGGAAGTGTGGTAAAGTAGCTACTCTTTTTTTGTACGGAACGGCTCCCAAATGAACTGCAAATCCTTTTTTCTGGTAGCCGTAATAGGCTGTCGGTAATATTTTTGATTCGTATAAATTAGCTCCTATAGGTTGTATGTAGTGAGTTCCAAGCATCACGCTGTGAGTTCCTTGCAGTGTGTCGATAAAGACAACTCCGGCAGTTGGCGCAAATCTGTATGCAAAAATAGTTTGTGGAATTTGAAAAGGTCCTTTGTATTCGCGATTGTCGAAATAGGAAGTGAAATCGATATCGTAGGCGAATTTTTGTGCGTGTGTGGTAACGGCTACGAAAAGTAGTGGAATAGTTATTTTTAATCCTGAGAGTCTCATTGTCATTTTTGATTTTTTATTTTGTTAGAATTCAAGATATTCTGTCAAGCGTGCAATTTCTTGTTTTGTTGCTACTCGATTTTTAATGAGTTCGTCGCTGTTTTTAATCTCTTTTACAAAGTTTCGGTACCTTATAAGCTTGGTTGCAAAATCCTTACTAACGTATGGGTGTTGTATCAGGGTTTTGTAGTCGGCTTGATTTACATTTATCTTTTTTGCTTGTATTGGGTCAATCCAGATGTGATTCAGTATGTTTGTTTTGCTGCTGTCTGGAATATCTTCAATTTCATCAATTTGGTCTTGGTTAAGAAAACCTCCGAGTTTGTTTCTGTAGCTGATTATTTTGCCGCAAACATTAAAATTTTCGCCACTCGATTTGCTTAGCTCCGACGTTGTAGTTGTATTTAACTCAACTTTGGATATTTCAAATTTTATCTCTTTTGTGGCGATTTCGATTGTGACGTATGGCTTAATTTGCAAATAGGTTGATGTATCTATTGTGTATAAGGTCATTAGGTCTTCGCTTTTTGCAAATTTGCCACCCGATTTTACGTAATTAACGATAGTTTTGGCGATATATTCGGGCATTCCTATTTCCAATAACTTATCTAATGGGGTTTTGTTTGGGTCAAATTTTTCTGTAAGTCTAATTTTTTTATCTTGCTTTATGGTTTTTGGTTTTGTAAAATCTTTACTTTCGATAACTATGTAAGGAAGTATCTCATCGAATAGGGAGTCGGTCATTCCATAAATTATTCGTAAATCGTCAGGTGAGTTGTACCTTTTCCCTTTAGAGCGTAGATTGACTATTTTTGTCGCTATATTTTCTGGAACTCCTGAACTAATAAGTTGATCTTCAGTGTCTGAGTTTGGATTAAAAAACGTCAAAGGTATAGTGTCAATAACGGTGTTTAACTCGCTTGTTATTAATTGAATAAGAGTGGTATCAAGCATTGGCACTGTTGCGCTTCTGCTAAAATATCTTTTTTGAACTTGTCCGTATATAATAATGGTAATAATAATCCCCCATATTAACAAAAGGGCTCGTTTTTGCCCTTTTGTATATGAGTTAATATCCTTCCACAACGTTGACATATTTTGTTGTGCGTTTAAAATTTTATTAATCCTGTTTGGTAAAGGAAAATTAGGATAATAGCAATTGGTGCAATAAATCTTAAAATAAACATAAATATATTGTACCACGCAATACTTTTTGCTGTTTTAGTAACGTTTAGCTGTTCTTTAATATGTTTTCGTGACATTGCCCACCCTATAAATAGAACAATAAGCAATCCTCCTAAGGGCAACATTATATTGGATGTCAGATATTCTGTAAAGTCAAAGAAGCTAAATTTTCCTATATTTAAAGTGCTCGAATCTGTCAGTGATAGAGTGCAAAGTACTCCTATTACTAAGGCTGCTGCTCCTCCAATAATTGCCGATTTAGTTCTGCTCACCTTACGTTCTTCAATTAAATACGCTGTAACTACCTCAAGCAGAGATATTGAACTGGTTATAGCTGCAATAAAAAGAAGTATAAAGAACGTGATTGCAAATAGTTGTCCAGCTGGCAAAGAGTTAAACACTTGAGGTAAAACTATAAATACTAAACCAGTACCTTCGTCAGCGGTAAATCCTAATGCAAAAACGGCAGGGAATATAGCCACTCCTGCTAAAATTGCAATTAAAGTGTCTGTTATAGAGACGCTTACGGCGATTTTTGGTAGCTTTTCGCTCCTTCTTATATAGCTTCCGTATGTTATCATTGTTCCCATTCCAAGACTTAATGAAAAGAATGCTTGCCCCAGTGCGTTAAGTACTACTCCACCGTCAATTTTCGAGAAATCGGGATTAAATAGAAACGATAAGCCTTTGCTTGCACCGGGCAGTGTTACTGATCGTATGCAAAGCACTATAATAATGAGTAAAAGCAGTGGCATTAAGAGTTTTGTGTATCGTTCTATGCCCTTTTCAACGCCAGCCAATACTATTAATACGGTTACAACAATAAATAGTACTTGCCAAAATACTGACATAAAAGAGTTGTTGGTAAAATTACTGAAAAGTGTCCGTAGCCCCTCTGCATCAAGGTTTTGATGTTGATTTGTGACCGCAATCTTTATATATTCGAGAGTCCAGCCTGCAACTGTCGAATAAAAAGCTAAAATCAAGAGTGAGGCTATTACACCCATAACACCAACCCATTTCCACTGCGAATTTGGTTTTAAAGCTTTGAAAGCCCCAACAGGGTTTCTCTGGCTTTGTCTGCCTATGATAAATTCGCTAATCATCAGAGGAACGCCTATTGCAAACATTATTCCTAAATAAATAAGAATAAAAGCTGCTCCTCCATTTTCTCCAGTCATGTACGGAAATCTCCAAATATTTCCTAATCCAATTGCCGAGCCTGCTGCTGCGGCAATTAAACCGAACCTGCTTTTAAAAGCACTTCGGCTTTTGATGTTTTTGTTTTCTGTCATGATTTTATGTTTTAAAAAGGATACCCAATACCTATATGAATTTGAAAATCGTTTTTTGTATATTTTTGATAAAATGGTATAATGCCGTAGTGTTCTGCTATCGATGGATCTCTAACTTTTAAAGCACCGTCAAGTCGAATTAACAGAAAGTTCAAGTCAAGCCGTAGTCCTAAGCCGCTACCTACAGCAAATTCTTTGTAAAAACTATTTAACTTGAATTTTGTGTTTTCACGTTGTTCATTTTTATTTATTGACCATATATTACCTGCATCAACGAATAATGCTCCCTCTAATTTCCATACCAAGTGAAAACGGTACTCAAAATTACCTATAAGTTTGAAGTTTGACGTCTGGTTAGGAAATAGGGTTGTGTCTGCAAAAGTTCCGGGTCCTAATCGTCCGATTTGCCACGCTCTCACATCATTGGCTCCACCGGCAGAGAATTGTTTAACAAAAGGCATGGTTGTTACGTTACCATACGGAATACCTATTCCTGTAAATATTCGAAATACGGCTCTATCGTGTTGATTTATAATATGATAATATCGAAAATCGATGTCTGTTTTAGCAAATTGTGCAATTTTAGTTTTAGGATCAATAACATAACTACCATCAACCTTGTTTTGTTTTGTAAGTTTAAAAGCAGTAGTCATTAGATTGCCTGCAAACTCAATATTGTATCTAAAATAGACATAATTACGTATTGATTTTAATTGTTGATTGCTGAAAATAATGCTGTACCAAGCGGAGGAGATAAAATAGTTATCGAAGTCTTTTCTGCGGTACGGATTCGATGCTAAATAAGCTGAATCCATAACAGGAAACCGCACAGAGTTTAATTCAATAGGAGTTACTATGTGTCTGATATTCTGGCTACCATTCCAGAAGTATCCAAAGTTACCTTTAAGAATCGTTCTAGTATAATTGGGCTGATTCTGAAAGTTGTATGCCGCTCCTGTTGAAGTCTTTGGGCGATATTTTTTATAAAAATACTCTTTGCCAAAGGGTATCAAAAAGTTTGGGAAGTCGATACTTGCTTCTGTGCCGTACTCGTATGAGTTAAACTTAAATCTTTCGCGCTCCTCTTCACTTATCCCTTCTGTAACTATTTGGGCAGCTCCGGTTACTTTTACATTAAGTATCTCTGCACCGTTAAAGATATTTCGGTGTTGATAGGATAAGTTAACAGCAGTTTCATAATTATTTCCTGAGTTATTGCCCTCTAATTCAACTGTGTATGACTGTATAGTGTGTGGTGTTAGTTGGATAATGCATTCGACAGTTTGAGCGGTATCGGCTAAGTTTTCTGGATTATCAAAACGAATGTTAATAAGTTTAAAAACACCAGAGAAATTTAAAAATCGGATTGTTTCTTCAACTTTAAGAATATTGTATCTATCGCCTTGACTTATTGAGAGGGCTTTTAATACAACTTCGGGCTTGATTTTTATCCCTTTTTGCAGTAAAAAAAGGTAATCGTTAAACATGGTTGAATCAAAACTATTAGTGTAGTTTTCACCTTCTACAATAGCTCTCTTTGGATCAAACGAGGGGTAAATAATTATTTTGCGAATATAACAGGGTCGCATGGCTCGTTTGTTCTCTTCGGTATTGTCTTTGCCGACACTGCTGTATCCAATTTTAGAGACAACATCTACTTGATTGGGCATTATGGTTGTATCGGCTGTGTAGGATACAGAATTTACATTGAAATAATAATATCCTCGTTCTTTTAGAAAACGAGTAATTCTTAGTCGCTCTTTATCGAATAAATCGATGTCGAAAGGGTTGCCTATTTTAATTTTTGAATTGGCTGTATCAGAGAGAATTAGCTTAGATACGGTTGGATTTGATATTTGATAGTTTATGCTCTTTACCGTGTAGGGTTCATTGGTTTTGATTATGTAATACAGCGTGACGGCTCGGTCGTTATATGCTAAACTATCTTTTACCTCGGCATTATAGTATCCTTTGTTTGCAAGAAAAATTTCAAGTTGATTAATAGTTTTTTGTGTTAAAAATCGGTCATAGATTACGGGTTTTTCACCGACCGTTTTCCCAACCCAGTGTATCGGACCTTTTTCGTTGTGATTACATAAAGTGTTGTAAATGTGCAGATGTAATCTTAAAAAATAGAGTACCTTTTTATTGCTCTTTTGTTGTACGTAACCTTGTAAATCGTCAGTATCTATTTTGCGATTATCACATTTCAATATTACCTTGTCTAATAGATACTCATTTTCTGGAACAAAGCGAGTTGTGCTGCATCCGTAAATAAATATCGTTAACAATATCGGTAAAAAATACAACTTTTTACAGATTCTTGATAACAATGTATATACGTTAAATCTGAGCATACTCAGGCTTTTTTCATTTGCTAATATGTGTATTGCAGCTGTGCAAGGTTTATATGTTACTCGCACGTTTTACAATCATCTCCTTGTTTTGTAGGGTTTGGATTGTTGTGCTTGTTTCATATCTTTGTGCCGTAAAAATAGTGAAAAACATGTAAAAGTTAAAAGTTTGTAAAGTTAAAAGAGATTGGTAGTTGGCTTTTGGCTGTTAGCCGCTGGTAATTTAATGAGACAACCATTGTATCAATTGCCACGACTTTTAAGTCGTGGATTAGGTTGACACAAGTGTTTTTGGGCTTTAGCCCTAATTAATTAGCAATGAACAATTAGCAATGAACAATACGGCACACCGAGCAAAGCACAAAATCCGTGTTCCAAATCTGAAATCTGAAATTTAATATGAGTGTAGTTAGTGCGTCAGAAATAAAGTTTATAAAGTCACTTGGTGTTAAAAAGTACAGACAAGAGCATGGTTTGTTTGTTGTTGAGGGAGAGAAGGTTGTAGGCGAGCTTTTGGAGTCGGGATTTGTGGTACGTGATGTTTTTTGCACAGAAGAGTATTCAGGCTCAGTTAAGTACGATAAATGTCGTGTTGTTACCAACAAACAATTGGAGCGACTGTCGTTTTTTAAAACTCCTAATAAGGTTCTTGCAGTTGCCGAAATTCCTAAAGATGAATGTAATATCGAACAATTTTTATCGCAAGACAAATTACTGTTGCTTGGGCTTGATAATATTAATGACCCTGGAAATATGGGTACTATTATTAGAATTGCCAACTGGTTTGGAATCAAGTACATAGTATGCTCACCCGAGTGTGTTGACTGTTATAGCCCAAAGGTTGTTCAAGCGTCGATGGGTTCGTTATTTAGAGTTAATATCTATTATGATGACTTATCTAAAGTTATCAAGAATATTAAAAAATCGGGGGAAATATCTGTTTATTCTTCAAATATGGACGGTGTTTCTGTTTACGAAACTGTAATTCAAAATCGTGCATTGCTTCTGTTGGGCAATGAGTCGCATGGCATTAGAAATGAGATATCTGCACTGGCAGACTATAAGATAAAGCTCCCTTCATTTCCTGCCGGAAATAGTTCAATGGAATCGTTGAATGTTAGTGTTGCCGCAGGGGTTTTGTGTGCAGAGTTTAGACGCAGACAATAAGAAGGTAAAAGGAGCAAATTAAAAGCATTTTCTGCTTTTAACTTTCAACTTTTACCTTTTAACTCAAAGAGTTATTCCCATTCTATTGTTGCGGGTGGTTTGGAACTTATATCGTAAACCACGCGGTTTACTCCCTTAACTTTATTAATTATTTGGCTTGAAACTAAGGCTAAAAACTCGTATGGCAGATGTACCCAGTCGGCAGTCATACCATCTATTGAATTAACAGCTCTAAGTGCTACAACTTGTTCGTATGTACGTTCATCGCCCATCACGCCCACCGAGTGTATTGG
>DAOSIN010000078.1:0-7217 GCA_035366675.1 Salinivirgaceae bacterium
TGGTTGCTGAGCTTGTCGAAGTACAGCAGTTGGGCACTTATGAGACACCGCTCTATTCACACCGTGGTGTCTCCTATGACGATGAGACACCATAATATGACGTCTCTACTTGTAAACCTTAATCTCAATCTCCTTTTCAAGAGCCATTAATCCGTTAACAGCTAATGCTTTCATTTCGTCTTCACCGGGATAAACAGTTACAGGTGCTATAAATTCAACCATTTCACTAACATAAGCTACCAAAGTTTTATTATGTGCAATACCTCCTGTTAGGAGTATAGCATCAACATTACCCTTTAATACGGCTGCCATTTCTCCAATAGCTTTACCAATTTGGTACGACATAGCATCTTGAATATCTTTAGCTTGTGTGTCACCGGCTTCTGCTTCTAATTGTACTTTGTGAGCATCGTTTGTATCTAAATAAGCAACAAGACCACCTTGTCCGGTAATCATTTTCTTAACTTGGTCAAGGCTATAGTTACCACTGAAGCATAGTTTAGCTAAAGGTCCTGCGGGAAGTGTTCCTGTGCGTTCAGGAGAGAATGGTCCTTCGCCGTCTAAGGCGTTGTTAACATCAATAACACGACCTTTGTTATGTGCTCCAACTGAAATACCACCTCCAAGGTGTGCAATAATAAAATTTAATTCCTCGTACTTTTTGCTCATCGATTTTGCATGTGTACGTGCTATTGCCCTTTGGTTTAGGGCGTGAAAAATTGGGCGACGTTCAAACATTGGATGTCCGGTGTAACGTGCAACATCTTGTAATTCGTCAACGACAACGGGGTCGGCAATAAATGCTTCAGCACCGGGAATTGATTGCGCAATATTAAATGCTATTAAAGCCCCAAGATTGCTTGCGTGTTCGCCATTTGCGCCTGTTTTAAGGTCGTCAATCATAAGTTGATTTACTTCATATACTCCACCTTCAACAGGTTTAAGCAAACCGCCTCTTCCAACAACTGCATCAATGGTATTAATATCTATTTGTGCAGACTCTAACTCTTCAACGATAACCTCTTTTCTAAAATCGAATTGGTCGATAATTTTAGGATATTTCGACAACATTTCCGCTGGATGACGAAGGGTCTTTAAAAAGACGTTTTTTTCATTTTCATATACGGCAATTTTGGTCGATGTTGACCCCGGATTAATTGCCAAAATACGCTTATGTTCCATATTTATATAAGTTATTTATTATTAATTCATTAAACTATTAAGCCATTAAACAGGCAAGTGCAACACAATAAAATTTTGATTTAGAATTTTCGCTACGTGACATTACCACAACAGGTTTGGAGGTTCCTTGGATTAATCCAGCTAATTCTCCACCTCCGAAAAGCATTAAACCTTTGTAAAAGCTGTTGCAAGCTTCAAGTGACGGAAACAGCAATACATCCGCGTCTCCGTTGATAGGCGTTTTTATGTTTTTTATCTTTACACTTTCGGGATCGCAAGCTAAAAACAGGTCTAATGGTCCATCTATAATACATTCAGGGAGTTGTCCGCGTTCGACCATTTTGCACATCATGGCGTAGTCAATAGTATATTGTTGATTTACATCCACCTTTTCGGCTGAGCCTATAAGTGCAACTTTCGGAGTTTCGATTCCAAACTTTTTAGCCATCTTGACAGCATACTTCAGCATTGCCGACTTCTGTTTTATATCGGGATATGGTATCACCGCAGTATCGGTAACGAACAGTAGTTTATGATATTTGGGAATTTCGATTGCCGCAACGTAGCTCATTATAGCCTTTTCGGGCAGTAAACCAAGTTGTTTGTCAAGGACAGCTTTCAGGAATTTGCCGGTATCGACTAATCCTTTCATCAGAATATTGGCTTCGTCTGATTTTACTAATCTAACGGCTTCTGCAGTTGCTTCGTAATCAGTCTCTTTATGAATAATTGTAAAAATATTTGGGTCAATCTGTTCAGCAATAGCAGTTTTCTCAATTTGCGACCTGTCGCCAACCATAATTGCTTCAACAAAACCCTCGTTAACGGCTCGTGCAAGTGCTCCAATCGTATTTTGATCTTGCGCCCACGCAACCGCAACCCGTTTTTTAATTTTTTTTGCTACTAATTGCTCTGAAATTTGGTCTAACTTGGTAATTCGATTCATTTTAGAGTAATCGTGTCGGCTCTGATTTGGCTTATTGAATAGTTCGAGTCAATTCAAAAAAAAATGCTACCAACTATAGTTTTTAACATCTACAAATATAGACATTTATAACAAACTAATTGGTAGCATTTATATAAAATACAAATTACTTAGCCATGAGAGCTGCTAAAGCAATTGAGTACAGTTTTGTTTTTGTAGAGTCTCCGCGTGATGAAAGAACGCAAGGAACTTTTGCTCCCATTACCAATGCACCAAGCTCGGCTTTACTAAGTTTTGTGTTTGCTTTATAGAAAACGTTTGCTGCTTCGATATTTGGAAACAACATACAGTCGGCGTCACCAGCAACGGCTGAATCCAATTTTTTAATCACTGCTGATTCTTTGTCAACTGCAAGGTCTAATGCTAAAGGTCCTTCGATAATTGCACCTGGAATTTGTCCGCGATCGCCCATTTTGCTGATGATCGCCGCATGCACAGATGATTCTATTGCAGGAGATACTTGTTCAGCAGCTCCGATAATAGCTACTTTGGGCTTTTCGATTTGAAGAGCTTTAGCGACTTGTACTAAATAGTTAGTCATTACAATTTTTTGCTTGATATCGGGTGCAGGAATAACGGCAACGTCAGCCACAATCATAAGTTTATGATAATTAGGGTTTTCAATAACAGTTACGTGCGAAAGAATGCCTTTTGGAGGTAACAAGCCAACATCTTTGTTCAGAATAGCACGCATATATTTGTCAGTGCTTATTAAGCCTTTCATAAGAATATCGCCCTGTTTTTCGGCAACCATTTTTACGCCAATGTTAGCTGCTTGGACATCAGAATCGGCTTGAACGATTGTAAACTTAGAAATATCAATGTTTTCTTGTTTACATGTTTTTTCTATCTCCTTTTTGTCGCCAACTAAAATGCCTTCAACAATACCTTTGTCAATTGCATCGCTAACAGCGCATATTGTGTGGTTGTCATTTGCCCATACGGCAACAATTTTTTTCTTGGTTTTGCCTTGTAATGCGGCAAACATTTGATCTAACTTGGTTATCATAATAATCTGTTTTAAAATATTGTTGTTATTTAAGTTCTGATACGATTCTTGCTGTATCGGTTGCTATTACAAGCTCTTCGTTGGTTGTAATAGCGAATACTTTAGTTTTTGAGTTTGGCTTACTAATTTCTGCGTCAACACCTCTTAGATTTTTATTTTTCTCAACATCGAAGTCAACTCCTAGGAACTCAAGTCCTTCGCAGCACATACGACGGAAATCGCAAGCGTTTTCGCCAATTCCACCTGTGAAGATTATACAATCTACTCCGCCCATTGCAGCTGCGTAGCCCCCGATGAATTTTTTAACTCTGTATGCAAACATTTGAATTGCAAGAGCTGCTCTTTTGTCTCCTTTGTTTGCTGCATTTTCAAGGTCGCGCATATCCGACATTCCTGCAATGCCGAACAAACCACTTTTTTTATTTATAACATCATTAAGTTGTTTTATATTCAAATTCTCCTTCTCGGCAAGGAATAGTAGTGCTCCCGGGTCAACTGAGCCAGAACGTGTTCCCATCATCAAACCATCGACAGGAGTGAAGCCCATTGAGGTGTCAACTGATTTTCCTTTTTTAATAGCGGCTATTGAAGCTCCGTTACCAAGGTGACAAGTGATTATGTTAACGCTGTTAAAATCAACGCCTTTCATTTTGCAACACTTTTCAGCAACAAACTTGTGGCTTGTTCCATGGAAGCCGTATCTACGAATTCTGTACTTTTCATAATATTCGTAAGGAACAGCGAATAAATACGCTTGTTCTGGCATTGTTTGGTGGAAAGATGTGTCAAAAACTGCTACTTGTTTAACGTTTGGCAATAGGCTTTCCATTGAGTTGATACCCATTAAGTTAGCGGGATTATGCAGTGGTGCTAATTCGCAACATTTTTCGATATCCTCTTTAACTTTTTGGGTTATCAGTGCACTTTGTGTAAAGTTTTCTCCTCCGTGTGCAACTCTGTGTCCAACAGCATTTATTTCGTTTACAGATTTGATAACACCGTGATTCGAGCTTGTTAATGCTTTAAGAATCAAATCTATACCAACGGTGTGATTAGGAATGTCGGTCACTTCGCGATACTCTTTATCATTGTGAGTTTTTTGTGTAATCACGCTATCTTCAATACCGATGCGTTCGACAAGTCCTTTTGCCAACAACTTTTTGTCAGCCATGTTTAGCAGCTGAAATTTGATTGAAGAGCTGCCACAGTTTAAAACAAGTATAATCATTGATTTTAATTTTGAAGTGTTTATATTTTTTTACTTTTAATTCTCTTGATTTATATTTTGCTATTTGATTGCAAATGTTTATGTGTGTGATTTATCATAAAAATAGCAAAATATTCACTAATTATAAAACAAAAAGATTTACATCTTATTGAAAATAGATAAAATACTGTAAAACAGCAAGTTAGCTATTGGTGAAATATGATACAAATTTATAAATAATTTCTGTGAACTAATAGCTTTATCTCTGTTAAATAGTTTTTATTGAATAGATTAATTGATTTTCAGAACATTATCTATGTTTTTGTTCAGACAGTAAGACATAGCAAGTGGTTATCAAAAAATTCCTTATCCACGGTGTTTTTGTAATAAAATTCAGTTGTTTTCTCGGTTTCAAGCCAAATTTAATTTCATAATTGGGATTTATGAAGTAGTAATCAGCATGTTCAATTTTATAGTTCTCTTTTTTTACTATTTTCAGAAACCTTTCTATTGTTATTCGTGTCTCTTTAACTTCCAATGCTCCTTTTATCTCTTTTTCTTCTTCTTTAGCAAGTTTTAGCAATCCTACGTATAAGAAGTTTGGCAATAGATGTATAAATGGCAGTCTTGATGTAAACTTATTGAATATTTGCTGATGTCCGCCATAAGGGTTTTGCCACGGCGGGAAGCCTAAAAATAGTTTTCCGTTGGGCTTGAGAAACTTTTTTACGAAATTTAGGAAAAGTTCTTGATTATGAATATGTTCCAACACATCGCGCAACATAACAATATCAAACTTTTCATCTGTCTTCCATTCGTAGATATCGGTTATGATAAATTCAGGTCTGTTCTCCTTGGTTGAAAAGAACCTGTTTGCGTTGTTAATTTTGCCTTTGTCTAAGTCAACGCCTACTGTTCTGCAACCAATTTCTGTAAATGGCATTAAATTTCCGCCCTCGCCACACCCAATTTCCAATACAGATGTATTTGAATCTATTGATATTGAGTGTTCTATAAACGGGATAACATGGTTTTTAGTAGTTATTGCCTGTTCTTTAAAGTATAATTCTCGGTTCTTATGTCGTTCTTGCATGATTGTTTTCTATTTTATCGCGGTGTAACTGTCTGATAATTCCATCGCCAAGACCAATTTTAGGAACAATCAACTCTTTTGCTCTAACTGTTTTCATAACGGTAATAAAAATGTCTAATGCGGGAATAATAACGTCTGCCCGGTGATAGCTAAGACCTATATTGATAAGTCTTTCGTCAAAAGTAAGTTTTGATAGTTCACCTCTAACATTTCTTAGTCTCTTTGCTCTAATAGGTTTTCCAGTCTTATTCTCAATTATTTTTTGGAATTGGTTGATATTACCTCCAGAACCGATAATTGTTGGATTGGGATATTTTTGCAGAGTTTTTTTCAACCACTTTGTCATATTAGATACAGTGTCGGGTTTAACGGCGTTTGATATTGTTCTAACCGTCCCGACAGGAAATGATTTTGACGTAATTTTTTTATTGGTTGAATATAAAACGAACTCGGTGCTACCTCCACCAACGTCAACGTAAAGATATGTTTTGTTGTCGTTTATAATTTCGGCAAGACCTCCGGTATGAATTAATCTTGCCTCTTCCTCTCCTGAAATTATCTCTATTTTTATATCTGTTAATTTTTCGATATGATTAACCACATGAGTTTTGTTATGTGCTTCTCTCATAGCACTTGTGGCGCACGCTCTATAGGTTTTAACCGAATAGGCTTTTATTAAATGAGAAAATCCTGATATTGCTTCTGTTAAAAGGTTGAGTTTGTTTTCGCTAATTACTCCGGTCGTAAAAACATCTTCGCCAAGTCTTATAGGTACTCTTACTAAAGTGATTTTTTTGTATTGTACTCTGTCGGGCATTTGATAGACATCTGTTATTATGAGCCTAAGTGCGTTAGAGCCAATATCTATAGCTCCATAAGTTGTAATATCAAGCATAAATAGCTGATTTGAAATGTGTTATGATTTTAATGATTTTAAATATTCGTATATTTCTATTTGAGCCCTGATAACTTTTTCTCCTTTTTGAGGTTTGTATTGGTTTGACATTTCGCTGTCTAATATTCTTGCTTTAACATTATCGCTCCACTGTATATCAAAAATATTTCTTAACTCGCTTTGCACCTCTTTAGAATACACAGGGCAGGCAACTTCTATTCTGTGGTCAAGATTTCTTATCATCCAGTCGGCACTTGAAATATAGTAAAGTTCGTTGCCTCCGTTTGCGAAAATAAAGAAACGGCTGTGTTCAAGGTACTTATCAACGATGCTTATAGCTTTTATGTTTCCGTTGCTCTCTTTCAAATCAGTTTGCACAGTACATATTCCGCGAACAATTAATTTGATGCTTACGCCCGCTTTGGCAGCTGCATATAGTTGTTTTATTAAAGTTTCGTCAATCAAGCTGTTCATTTTTAGGTGTATATATGCTTTTTTGCCAGCTTTCTTATTTTTTATCTCATTTGAAATTAACTTTAAAAAATGTTTTCTCATTCCATATGGAGAGACTACTAAGTGGCTGTAATTGTAGCGTTTATAATTGTGTTCCAAAAAGTCAAACACTTTAGCTACTTCATTACCAATTTCTTGGTCTGCTGTTAATAACCCGTCATCGCAATATGTCGAGGCTGTATCTTCGTTAAAGTTTCCTGTGCCGAGATATGAGAAAAATTGCTCTTTTTTATTCACAACTCGTTTAATCAGTGTCATTTTTGCATGGATTTTCAATCCAGGAATACCGTGTAATACTTTTACCCCAGCCTCTTGTAAAATGGTTGACCATTC
>DAOSIN010000079.1:0-7175 GCA_035366675.1 Salinivirgaceae bacterium
AATAGATGCCTCTATTCCAAACGCTGAAGAAATTATATTGAATGATAAGAAAGAGATTGCCGAACACACAGCTGTCGTAAACTTTTTAAGCAGTGAGCTAAAAACAGTTGCAAAAAATGTTCAACCCCAACGATTTAGATATATTGATAGAGTTGAAAACAACAGGAAAACCTTACTGCAAGTCAGTTCTGAAATCATGGGAGAGTTGTTGCCTGATTACGAGAACCATTTTGGGGATATTATTTTCAATCTTCTTCCGGCTGGCTCAATTGGTGGAACACCAAAACAGCGGGCTTTTGAACTATTAAGCGAAATTGAAGGCACTGAAAGAGGTTACTATTGTGGCATTGCAGGCTATTTTGATGGTAATGAGTTTGATAGTGCCGTGTTAATTCGCTTTATAGAGCAGAATACAAACAACAAGAAACTATATTTTAGAAGTGGTGGAGGAATAACTATCGACAGCATGTGGGAAAATGAGTATCAGGAAGTTTTGAATAAAGTTTATTTGCCGTTTTGTCTAAAGGAACCCGTTTTTGTTGAGACTCTAAAAATTGAGGACAACAAGATATATAATTTTGAGTTACACGAAGAAAGGATGCAGAAAACAGCATTCCACTATTACGGAACCAAACCCAAATTACATATTGATATTTCAGCTATCCCCTTTGAATTAAAGCAAAAAACCATAAAGTGCAGAGTTTTATATTCATCTGAAATTAAGGCTGTTGAGTTTCAGGCATATAAGTTCGAGAAAATCAACTCACTGCGTATAATTCAAGATAATGATATTGAGTATAGTCATAAATCAATTGACCGTGATTGTTTAAATAAGCTGTTTGAAAATAGGGCAGGAGCCGATGATATTATTATTGTCAAAAACGGAAAAATAACTGACAGTTCGTTTGCTAATCTTGTTTTTGAGACATTTGACGGAGAGTTATTTACTCCAAAAACTTTTTTGCTTGAAGGGACAAAACGCAAAAGTTTGATAAACAGCGGAATAGTAAAAGAGAAAGATATTACAATAGCTGATGTATCAAAGTATAAGAAAGTGTATCTAATCAATGCAATGATTGATATTGACGATGATATTTCTGTAAATACGAAATCTATTATTTCTGATTAAATCACGTTTTATCCTTGTTTTTCTTGCTTCCCTCATACATTTTGTAGTGCAAAAGGCGACACTCCAACTTGCCGTTAAAGAGTTTTATTTTCTTTTCAGCTTTTAGACCAAAGCGTTTTATGGCTTCGAAATTAGAGCTGATTATCCATGCTTCGTTATCTTGATAATGATGTTTAAGTTGTGAGCCTATTTCATCATAAAACTCCTCGACTTTCTCTATTTGCAAACGTTCGTCGTATGGAGGATTCATAAAAATAAAAGCAGGATTATTGTTGTTTTCACTATCGAAAAAATCTTTATTTTCAAATTTTATTATATTTCGCACACCTGCACGTCGAGCATTGTTTATAGAGGTGCTTATTGCCTTTTTATCTATATCACTGCCGTAGATTTTGGCACTACTCGAAATTTGTTGGTTAATGGCTTCTTTTTTGATTTTTTCGAAAAGTTGTTTATCGAAGTCTAACCAAGTTTCGAAATTGAACTTACGATTTAAGCCTGGAGCAATGTTTGCTGCAATCATGGCTGCCTCAATTGGAAAAGTACCTGATCCGCACATTGGGTCGATGACATCGGTTTTTTTGTCCCAGCCTGAAAGCAATATTATTCCGGCAGCTAAAGCTTCACTAAGAGGGGCTTCGACCTGTTCAGTGCGGTAGCCACGTTTTCCGAGCATCTCTCCCGAGCTGTCTAAAGAGACTATTACCATTGCTCCACTAATATGAATATTAATACGAATATCCGGATTTCCTGTATTAACAGACGGTCGTAGCTCCGTACTATCACGGAAACGGTCAACAATAGCGTCTTTTGTCTTTAGTGCCACATATTGAGAATGTGTAAAGATGTTGCTATTTACGACTGAATCTACTGCAAATGACTTCTTTATGGATAAATATTTCTCCCATTCAAACTGTTTGATGTTTGAATATAGTTGTCTTTCGTTGTTCGCGCGGAAAGCATGTATTGGCTTCAACACTTTAATGGCAGTGCGTAGCCATAAGTTGCTTTTGTATAATAAATGGTTGTCGCCACGAAATTTTACGGCACGGTTTAAAACAGAAATATTGTTTGCTCCTATAGCGCGCAACTCTTCTGCCAGCACGTTTTCTAGTCCGTAAAGCGTTGTCGCTATTATATCAAATCTTTCCAATGTTCAATTTAGTTAATGTAATGTGTAGATTTCTATTGTTTAACCATTATTTTAAACACTTTCTGTGTTGAGTTTATTTTAACTTTCATGTAATTTATGCCAACTGCGCTTGCGGGAGTCGGGATTGTTATATCGTTTACACCCGGAACTATACTAAGAGTATCTTCCCATAACAACATGCCACCGGAACTGATAATTGATATTTCGCAACTGCTTTCATTATCGGAAATTACAGTGAATTTAATTTCGTCTTTGGCTGGATTAGGTGATGGTGGAAATATACGAGTGTTATCGTCAAAAACGAAGCATTTGTAGTTGTTGTCAGGATTTTGGTCGAGTTGAATAGTAACAACATCTAAGCAGACATATACAGGTGTTCCATTTTCGGGGGTATCCATCCTTGTGCGTAAAGTGTAGCCAAATTCATTTCCTGAATATATTGTTGATTCAAAAATTTCAGAGAAGGTTGTGCCGTTGTCGAACCTAACATTTATTACAAACTGTGACAGAGGAGTAGTTCCGTTATTTCGGAAAACAGGACGTATGAGTATTTTGCCATCTGAAATTACCGCGGACAGTGATTTTATTTCCAAATCGACACTCGGAATCAAGGCTGTTAGCACTTTGTTTGTGGAGTCGCAACACCCTTTGTTTGTTTCAACTGCAAGTCCAAAATCGTATGTTCCTTCACTATTTATTTGGTATGAAATCGATGCGTTGTTGCTTAAAAGTATGTTGTCGATATACCAACGGTATGTGTGACTAATAGAGGAATCTTCAGCGAACAGCGTTGCAGTAGTTGGAATATAAACAGTGTCGAGTGATGTGCTAATTATTGCCTTAGGAGTTTCATAAATTGTAAGCTGTGATTGTTTCATATCTGTACAGCCAGCACTGTTTTCGACAGTTAACGTCAAACTGAAAACTCCTGAAGTGTCAAAAGTATAAAGCACTGATTCTTCGATGTTCCCGACAGGCTGAGATATTTTCCACACTTTAGAAATTATATTTTCATCTTCGCCTGGGAGGCTGTTGTCGGTTAATGTAACTATCTCTTTGGCACAAACTTCAACATCGTTGGGCAAAGATGTTGGTTTTTCTGAAACTGAAACAGTTTTTACAATTGTGTCTCTACAGTGATTAACTTGTTGAGTTGCAATCAATTTAACAGGGAAATTTCCAGTTCCGTTGAACAGATGTTCGGGGTTAACTTGGGTTGATTGGGATTGTGAATCAAAATGCCATATATAATCTAACGAAGTGCCTAACCAACCGGTGCTTTGGTTTAAAAAAGCTACAGGTTCGCCATCGCACCCTTTTTCATAAGTAAAATCGGCAGTTGGCGAGTTTTTAACGTTAAAGGTTGACACAATAGAATCGGTACAGCCTTTATCTGAGGTTGTTATAAGTGAAATAGAATAGTTGCCCGCATTGGCAAACGAATGTTTGAAGCCAGACGTGTGATATTGTGTTCCGTTGACATTCCAGTGCCATTCGGTTATTTCGCCATCGTCTACGGTTGAAGTGCTTTGGAATAAAACATCTTCTCTTTCGCATGCGGACGTTGGAACAAAACTAACATTAGGAATGTGATTAACAGTTGCATAAAAAGAAGTGTCTTTATAACATCCTGCCGTAGTTGTAACATACAGATATATAGGCAAATATCCTGTTTCAAGAGAATTGTAGGTAGCCTCGTTTCCAACTATGGTGTCTGTTTGGTTAAAAATCCAATAACACGTATCAATGCTTGATCCATCAATGGTTTGTGATAAGTTATTAAACACAAAACTGTTACCTTTACATATTGGAGTGTGGTCGAAAGCAATATTTGGAGTATCGCCCAGAATATTTATCTGTACAGTGTCGTATGCTATACATCCATTGACATTTGTTACTGTCACGCTTACTTGAGTGTGATTATCGACTACGAACCAAGGAAATGAAGATCCATCAGACCAAAGGTAAGTGATCGCTTCATTGGCTCCGCTCTCTAAAACTATTAGGTTTCCATTACATAACGCCTTGTCGTCTCCAAGTGTAGCTGTAGCTGAAAACATATCGGCATGGGCATTGAACTCTTTTTGAATAAAGCAACCCAAAGTGTCGGTTACTCTTACCCAATAAGTTCCAGGTTCGGAGATAGAAATTGAATTAGTTGTTTCGTTTGTTGACCAAAGAATTGAATAATCTCCTGTTAGATTTACCTCAACTGTTTCTTCTGAACCATAGCAAAAAGCGATATCTGTCGGTAGTAAAGGCTCAAAAAAGTTGACATTTATAGTATCTGATGTTGTCCTTCCGAAGAAATCGGTAGCCTTAACCCAGTACATTCCTGACTGGTTAACAGTAATTTGTTCGGTGGAATCTCCGGTTGACCACTCAATATCGGTGTATCCTGCGTCGATTTGAAGTGTAATAGGACAGAAGCCATACCCAACATTAATATCTTCTCCCAGATAACGGGGGGAGCGTATTTATTCATTAGGTACTGTTCAATCTCTTGTCGTTGAGTGTCAGATAGTTCGGCGTTATAAACGATTATTTCTGCAATATCGCCATTGAAAAATCTTGAATTATTATAAGCTGCTCCAACTGTTAATCCGTTTATTCCCATACTTCCAGCATTACCCGAAATTTTTAAAATACCGTTGTCAAAAAGTTTTGATGGTGAAGAAAGTATTATAGAACTGACTGTAAGATTTGATGTTACAGGCTTTGTATAGTACAAACCTAAGCCTGAACCACTTGCGTTAACTGCAAAATTTTCTAAATTTGAAGCGTATTGCCAAAACATTATCCTATTTAATTCATCTATACCATCAAATATGTTTTGTTGTTTTGAAGCACTTTTTTTCCACACAACGAAAAAAGTTGTAGGTTGATTAGTTAACTCTGGGAAGCTAACTCTTAGATAGTCGTTTGTGCCATCGAAACAAATTGCTGGATATCCTGCGTATATATTTGAAGTTTGTAAGGGTCTGTTTGCTTCATCTGGTTGAGAGAGATGTAAATTGTTGCCACTTGCATCATTCCATTGTGCGACTGATTCGTTTTCAGTTACAATGTCATCAGCCTTGAGCCATAGTAGTAGGTTTGGAATTACTCCTGGAGTATAAATTGTAAACGATTGAGTGGCAGATACAGTGCTATCATTGCATAACGTATAACCTATTATGTGCCAATAATGTACGCCTACAGTTGTAAGTCTGCCGTTATGTGTATTGTTTTCGGTATCAGCAGAGTATAATATTGTTGAGAAGTCGGGGCTTTGAGAAACCTCGACTTTATAGTATCTGAAAACATCAGTGCCTGTGGTTCTCCAACTGAATGTAACGGATTGTGATTTAATTGTCTCTTCGTTAGCTGGCGATAGTAGTTCAATTTGTGCATCGACAATGTTCGATGGGTGCACAGCAATATATATAGTTTCGGTATTGCTACATCCAAGTTCGGTAACAGCAGTAACAATTATTTGGTAAGTGCCGGGACTGTTGTATGTATGTTGCGGATTTTGTATAGAATCTACACCTCCGTCTCCAAAATCCCACAGCCACTCAGTAATATTTGTCTGGCTTGTAACAGCCTCGAATTGAGCTGTTTGTCCATTGCAAACAACATCTGGACTCCATATTTCGAAGTCGGGTAAAGGATATACCTCGAAGTTAATGCTATCGGTGTTTTGACAGCCACTTTCGGACTCGAGTTCTAAAATAAGAGTATTAGTTCCGGTGGTTGTTGGGATAAATTCGGGGTTATCTCCTGAAAAATATTGTCCATCGCTGAGACTCCAGTTGAGAATGGTTATCGCTGAGCTGTCGGGAGAGTAGCTGTTGTTTGTTATTTGGAGTGTTTCGTTCAGACAGATATTTTCGGCAGTTATATCGATGACAGGAGCAATACCTTGGATAGTCACATAAATAGTGTCGCGAGACCAACAACCATTGCTATTTTTGACCTCGACCCAATAATTGCCAGATTCTGTTATGACAATTGAGCTGTTTGTGCTACCGTTTGACCATACAAATTCATCTATTTGATTGAAAAGCGGATTGTCAACTATTGATATTGAGTTGCCTGAACAGAATGTTGTATCGTTGCCAAGTGTAAAAATCTGATTGAAAGGGTCTATAATGATACTTATTGTGTCTGTTTGTCTTGTGTATAGAGAACTGTCTGTAATTGTTGCCCACACATCGCCTTCATAATTTGATAGCCATAAAGTATCGCCCTCGAAACCGTTAAACCATTTTACGTTGTAATAGTTAAGTGAATTAAACTCGCCTACGTGGAACATATAAAGCGAATCGGGGCAAAGGTTTGTGTTTTGTGAAAGAACTTTTGGATTATTTGCAGTATAAGTAACGTTTATGGTATCGGAAGTTACACGCCCAAAAATATCGGTAGCTTTAACCCAGTACTCTCCTGATTGATTAACAGTAATTTGTTCTGAGTTTTCTCCGGTTGACCATTCAATATCAGTGAATCCAGTACCGATTTGTAGCGTAGTTGGACGGAATCCATACTCAACATTAATATCTTCTCCCAAATAAACAGGGGGAGCATATTTATCCATTAAAAACTGTTCTACCTCTTGACGTTGAGAGTCAGTTAGTTCGGCGTTGTAAATGATTATTTCTGCGATGTCACCATTGAAGAATCTTGAATTATTATAAGCTGCACCAACTGTTAATCCGTTTATTCCCATAGTTCCAGCATTACCTGAAACTTTTAGAATACCGTTGTCAAAAAGTTTTGATGGAGAAGAAAATATTATTGAACTTACAGTAAGATTTGATGTTTCAGGCTTTGTATAAGATAAGCCCAAGTAGCCGGTTCTAGCGTTGATTTCAATACTTTCTGAACTATTATATGGCTGTCCAAATGTCATTC
>DAOSIN010000080.1:0-7037 GCA_035366675.1 Salinivirgaceae bacterium
CCGATTTTAAAATCAGTTAATGGGTGCGGTGTCTGTTTATTGGGTGTCGGCTAATGTCTTATTTACGTAACAAATATATAATTCTTAAATTTAAACCACATTATGTTTAATTTTTTTACCTGTATATCCAGGAACTGGCTCTCAGCCAGATCCTAGATGGAATTTAACTAACTCCCTGATTATTGAAATAATGTTCTAATATTCTCTTCCTAATCACATTAATTTTCATAAATTTGCACAAAGCATAACTTTTTTATTTTCACTTCAATAAAATAACAACTAACAAACCAACGATTATCCGCTACCAAGCAATGCAGTATAAAAAAATATATCTGTCGTTGTTGCTTTGCTTATTTACAACAGCTTTGTTGCAAGCACAAAAAATGACAGAAAAAGTATGGCAAACACCGCTGATTAACTCGATTAATCGGGAACCCATGCACGCCCATTTTATTCCTTTTATTTCGGAAAATGCAGCTATAGAACAGAGTAAAAAACCTATATCGGAAATTTTTGTTCTCAATGAAAAAAATGAAAGACGAATTACATTGGATGACGTATGGAATTTCAGATGGTTTAAAAATCCGTCGGAATGCAACGATGCTGAAATTCTAAAGTCCGCTTTGTCGCCATCCGACTGGAAAAAGATAAACGTTCCGGGCAGTTGGGAGCTTCAGGGTTTTGATGCGCCTATCTATACCGATGTCGCTTATCCATTCCCTGCAAATCCGCCTTATGTTCCCGAAGATTACAATCCTGTAGGAGTGTATCACAGAACATTCAATATTCCCAACGACTGGGAAAAGATGGATATTTTTATTGATTTTGAGGGAGTGGAATCCGCCTTTTTTTGCTGGCTAAACGGAAAGTTGGTTGGCTATAGTGAAGATAGTCGTTTGCCGGCTCACTTTAACATATCGAACCTGCTGAAAAAAGGCGAAAACAGTTTGGTGGTAAAAGTTTTCCGATATAGCGACGGTTCATATCTCGAAGATCAAGATTACTGGAAATATAGTGGCATTGAGCGAAGTGTATTTGTATATGCCCGCCCTAAAACCCGCGTAAAAGATTTCACACTGAGGAGCCCATTATGCAACGGATACAAAGACGGACAATTTGAGACCGATATTATTCTGCATCAACCTCAAAAAGGGCAAACAGTAGAAGTTACATTGATGGATAGGTACAATCAAATTAAAAAGTTCACAAAAAAAATCCAATCAGTTACTGATACGGTGGTTTCATTTTCTGAAGTTATTAAAGATGTAAAACCGTGGAGTGCAGAAAGCCCTTATCTGTATCAAATGGTGGTAACTTATCGCGACAAAAACAATCGTCAGTTGGAATCATTCTGCCATCCGTTCGGTTTTCGAACTATCGAGATAAGAAACGGTCTGTTCTTGTTAAACAATAAGGCTATTACTTTCAAAGGAGTCAATCGCCACGAACATGACCCTGAACATGGACGAACGATAACCATCGAAAGCATGATACGAGATATAGCATTGATGAAACAATTCAATATAAATGCGGTAAGATGCAGTCACTATCCCAACAACCCACAATGGTACAGCCTGTGTGATATGCTGGGCATATATCTTATTGATGAAGCCAATATTGAAAGTCACGGTATGTCGCACCATAAAGATAAAACGCTTGCCAATTATCCCGATTGGGAATTACCCTTTATGGAACGAATGACACGTATGGTAAAACGCGACAGGAATTTCACATCGATAGTTACATGGTCGATGGGGAATGAGTCGGGATATGGAAAACATTTTGAAACAATGTATTACTGGACTAAAGAGTATGACCCTTCACGACCCGTGCAGTACGAAGGCTCACGACAGGAAGGCATTTCTGATATCTATTGTCCGATGTACGCGCGCATCTGGCGATTGAGGGAACACGTAAACCAACGTCGTCCGCGTCCGCTTATACTTTGCGAATATGCTCACGCTATGGGAAATAGTGTCGGCAACCTGCAAGATTATTGGGATTTAATCTATAAGTTCGATCAGTTACAAGGTGGATTTATTTGGGATTGGGTAGATCAGACTCTTAAGAAACAGGATGAAAAAGGACGCGATATTTGGGCTTATGGCGGCGATATGGGATTTGTGGGAGTTCCTAACGATTCAAACTTTTGTGCCAACGGATTAGTTGCAGCCGACAGAACGCTGAGACCTCATATCTGGGAAGTTAAAAAAGTGTATCAAAATATTTTGTTCGAGCCTGTTAATTTTTCTGTGGACAAAATAAAGGTGACAAATCGTTTCGACTTTAAGACATTAGACGATTATTATTACAAATGGACACTCGAAACGAACGGCGAAACCATACAATCAGGCACTGAAAACTTTCCTAAAATTGATGCGGGAGAGAGTGCAACCATACAATTACCAATTAAGCCTTTCGATTCCGATAATCGGGACTGTTTCCTAAAAATAGAAGCATTTACAAAATCGGAAACATTGCTGATTCCTGCCAATCACAAAGTGGCGATAGAGCAATGGGAGATACCTACAGACAAAAAAGAAACTCGACCGGAGAACGAAAAGTTTGCTGACTTAACAATAGAAAAATCGGGCAATGATATAACCATCACATCAGAAAAAGCATTTAGTGCAACCTTTTCTCAGGAAACCGGAATACTCAACAGTCTAAAACAGAACGAAAAAGAGTTGCTGATAAAAGGTTTTACACCCAACTTCTGGAGAGCACTTACCGATAACGATGTAGCAAACGGAACGCTCGCTCGTTGCGGTATTTGGCGCGATATTGAAAAAGATATGCAACTCGAAAAATTTACAATAGATGATTCCGATAAGCAAAACATCATAATCAGTTCCTCGTACAAACTTCCAAAGCAAAACTCTAACATCGATATGCTTTATGCTATTTCTTCTTCCGGTGAAATTAATGTAACTATGCAGTTTACTCCAGGAATAGAGCCGCTGCCTGAAATGCCTCGTTTTGGAATGTACGTGATTTTGAAGCCGGAATATAGCACTTTCGCATGGTTTGGAAGAGGTCCGCATGAAAACTATTCCGACCGAAAAACTTTCGCACTTATAGGAAAATATAAAGCTGAAGTTAGCGAATTGTTCCACCGTTATGTTCGTCCGCAAGAGACAGGAAACAGATGCGATGTGCGTTGGCTGGCTCTACAAAGCGCAAGCGGAGAAGGAGTATTTGTAAAGGGTGGCAAACCATTAAGTGTAAGCGCATGGAACTTTACTCAAGATGATATCGACTATATTCCATTCGATATTGAGCGTAAACACGGCGGAAGTATCGAACTAAAAGAGCTTGTATGGCTGAATATCGATAATGAACAGATGGGAGTGGGAGGAGATACCACCTGGGGCGCACAAACACATCCCGAATATACGATTACGCCCGAGCCTATGTCATATTCCTTCACTATCTCTTTGATAGAAAACGAATCTGATTTGAAACGTAAAACTCAATAAAAACTGCACAAATGAAAATAAAATATAGCCTCTGTTTAGTTTGCTTGTCCCTGCTATTTGTTTTAGGATGCAGCAAAGAGACAAAAAAAGAAAGAAATCCACTGTTTGACAATATTCTGGATATTTCCTATACACCCGATTCGCTACAGCGTTACACGCCCGGCTGCTTCACAGATATGGGTGCATGGATGGGATTCACTATTCCGCAGAAAGACAAATGGATAAACGGTTTTTGCGGACCATTTAGTTTTTATGAATACGGTTGGAAAGCGGTCTCTATTGCCAAAGTTTCTTTTCAGGAAGATAGTTCCGAAGTTTTTTCGCCCGACTCGATAAACTATTACCCGGGTGGAATCTATATTTCTGCATCGACTTCGGATAAAACGGTAGAGCAAGAACTTATTTTTATCGACTCTTCAATAGCTTTGCTGCATATCCGTCCAAACAGCACATCAAATCTTGTGATTGATAACGATTTTGGACAACAACAAAACTCTATCGAACGTATTATAGAGGAAAACAGACTGCATTTCATCTCCTCCGAAAAAGAGGAATATATCTTATGTTTCCCTAAAAATACCACGTTTGAAAATGGTAGAGCTGTCTGCAAAAATGTGTCTGAAAAAGGTATATATGTGGCTATTTTACAGTTTTTTAGAAAAGATGCAGAAGTTGATAAAACAAGCTTACTTGAAAGGGCAAACACCGTTTTAGAGAACCCGCAACAATTTGTACAAGAGAATAAAGAGCGATGGAGCGGTTATCTTTCATCTGTGCTAAGAGAAAATATGCCGCCCGAATTTGATAGAGTTGCAGCAAAAGCAGTTGTAACACTTATTTCCAACTGGCGTTCACCGCGAGAAGCACTGTATCACGAAGGCGTTGTGCCAAGTCATGCGGCATACTATTTTGTCGGTTTTTGGGCGTGGGATTCGTGGAAACATGCAGTTGCTCTTTCACGATTTGCGCCGGAACTTGCCAAAAATCAGGTAAGAGCAATGTTTGATTATCAAATAGAAGACGGAATGGTAATCGACTGCATATATCCCGATAGCATGGAAAATAATTACCGCGATAGCAAACCGCCTTTAGCTGCCTGGGCTGTGGATGAAATTTACACTCAAACAAATGATATCGATTTTTTGCGTGAGATCTATCCCAAACTGCTTAAATATTACGAGTGGTGGTATCAAAAAAGAGACCACAACAAAAACGGTTACTGTGAATTTGGCTCAACCGATGGAACAACTGTAGCGGCAGCATGGGAAAGCGGTATGGACAACGCAATCCGTTTTGACCACGCTAAAATGCTACAAAATCATCCCGATGCTTGGAGTTTCGACCAGGAAAGCGTGGATTTGAATTGTTTCCTCGCTCTTGAAAACAGATTACTTCAGAAGTTTGCTGAGATACTGGAAACACCTTTCGAGCATAAAGAAAAAATTGCCAATCCGGAAACCTATTTCTTCGATACCGAAGACGGTTTCTTTTACGACAGACGTATCAAAGACGGCTCTTTCGTAAAAGTTAAAGGCAGCGAAGCCTATATCCCGCTTTGGACAGAGGTGGCAACAAAGGAGCAGTTTGACAAAATGTTCCCTATTTTAAGCGACGAAAACAAGTTTTCCACCTACATTCCTTTCCCTACAGTCAGTGCCGACGAGCCTGAATTTACTCCCAACGGATACTGGCGCGGACCAATCTGGCTTGACCAAACCTATTTTGCCATAAGCGGAATAGGGAAATATGGAAAAAGCAAAGAGGCAGACGAATACACCCGACAGCTGTTTGACAGATTGGATAAAATAAAAGAGGGTGGTGCTATTCACGAAAATTACGATGCTCTAAGCGGCAAACAGTTAAAAGCACCTCATTTTAGTTGGAGTGCAGCACATCTGTTGATGTTGTATGAGGAGTATGGAGTTTTGAGCTCAGAGTGAGGAGTTAAGAGTTTTTGAGTAACATTATTATAGAAAACCTTCCAAATAAGTTTAGAAAATCCAATATTTTACTTGTATTTGTAGAAGATACGGACAATGCATCAAGAGATCTCTCAAAGTGGGAGACGCCAACCGAGCAAAAAAGCAACGGTGGTTTAGGATGTGGAACTCTCAAAAAAATTACATCATGAAGCTACTTATTAAAAATTGAAACTTATCTACTTCTTATCTTTAATTGATAAAGAAGTAACTGTTGTTGTGACTAAATGCTGTGTTATATTAGGCTGTATTGTTACAACATAATCGAGTTTACTAACGTTTTGAGGATTAGCGTTCGGGCGGGTTGGCGGGACGAAGTCCTGTCAACACGAGACGAACGCGGTGCAGAATACAAACTTCCTTGTTTGCACGTCACCCCGCCTGACGTAAAACCCGTGTTACAGGCAGGTTTTATTATCTCGTTAATACCAATCACTTAAAATTCGCCCTAAAAAATAATTTCCAGACCAATCTCGTGTTCAAATTAAGTCGTCAACTTGTATTCTGTTTTTGATTTCATTTACTATACTAAAATCCGTGTCGGGCACAAATGAATAGTCCAATCCATAATTCCCTTTTTTGCACTTTCATTAATCTCAATTTGAACATGATTAAGGTCAGAGTCTGCTTTATCAATATTATCTTGATTTACTAAAAGTCCACCCAAACAATTTCTTTTTTCCAATCATCTTTTCCTTGATAGTAATCTTTAAACAATTGGATTGTTGCCTCTTTTGAGAGTACCTTTTCAGCAGAAAATTGTTTCCCATTTTCTTTATACTGAATATCAAAATTACCATCGGAAAAGGCAGCTTGAATAAAATCTTCTTTGTTATTCAGAATAATAAAGAAATTATCTTCATCAAGGCTGTTGATACATTCAACTATTTTTGCTTCACTCACTTTATCAAAAGTATCACCATTTGCCAACTCAACTGAAAAGTTTGTTTCTGTTTTTGATTCTTTTTTCGTTTCATCAACGGGTATGGTTTTGCTCAATTGTTCAAATTCTTCTTTTGTTAAACTGCCTAAGCCATTACCCACAAAAACCCAGCTTTTCCCATTATCTAAGCTTGATAAAAGGATTGCATAAATTTGGTCTGGTTCCGCATCAGCGTAATATGCTGTAGCTAAAACCATTTTTTTACCCATCATATTTTCAATTTCATAGCGTACCTCTTTTATAGTGCCATCCCATTCATCAATAGCTTTTGCATCTTTTTGTACGCTTTTATCTTCGAAATAACTTTTCGAGATAGCATGTTTCATAATTCCTGAGGCATTCTTCTTAAGCAATTCAACGTCTTTGTTTTTGTACGCTTCCAACACCTCTTTAGCTACTTCTTCAACTGTATTTTCAGCCTGTGAACATGCGACTAGTGTAAACAGACTAAAAATAACAATCACAATCGGCGAATTGATTTTTTTAAGTGTTTTCATTTCTTAATCTCCTATATTTTTTAGTTATGATTATTAATGTTAACGTTTTCGGGCTTTGCGTTCGAGCGGGTTTCGGAGTACAAAACTATCAACCAGCACTAAACTTGAATAGAAACACAAAGCTCCAAGTTTGCACGTC
>DAOSIN010000081.1:0-7034 GCA_035366675.1 Salinivirgaceae bacterium
AATTCGCGCAGAATATTCAGTAAATTGGAGGAAGCTCTTATTGTTAACGTTCATAATGCTGTTTTTAAACAAAACCAATGGAAACGCGCAATGCGCTCAAAATCAGTAAATTCGGCAGAAAGCAATTATATTGTAGGAAAAAGTGCTAATGATGATTTTATTTTCATTAAGCCCTATAGATATGAAGTTTATGAAGATATAATGATGATTGACGTTACAAAGGGTAATATTGGAGCTCGTCCTTTAATACTACCTGCGCCTGTAAATACAAACTACGAAGAGAGTGGTGCCACCCTTTCGCCAACAGGTGACACTCTTATTTTTGCATCAGACCGAAAAGGCGGAGTAGGTGAGTTAGATCTATATATGTCTATAAAGTTACCAGACAATTCATGGGGGACACCTGTGAATATTGGAAATCAGATAAATACACCATACAATGAGGACTATCCAATGTTTTCATCAGACGGAAAAAGCCTATACTTTGCAAGTCAAGGACATACAAGCATGGGAGGTTATGATATTTTTGTTTCAAAACTCAATCAATCGGATGGTACATGGGGAACACCAAGAAATTTAGGATATCCAATTAATAACTTATACGATAATTACACAATATGCTATACCCAAAATAGCAGGTACGCATATGTTGCCGATGTTAGACCGGAAGGGTTAGGGGGATACGATATATATCAACTTGTATTTAAAAATGAAGAAAAAAGCATCCACTTACTTAAAGGGATAATGTCAAAAGGTTCAGTATCATCTAAGCAGCAGCTTACCGAGGCTGACAGCGTACAAATATCTATTTATAATGAGCAAGCAAATGAGCTTGTAGGTAAATATAAAATTGACTACTCAAGCGGACGTTTCATAGCAGCTATTTTTCCGGGAACCTATGTTCTAAAAGTAGAATCAGCAACCTGTAAAACCCTGAATCACAAGTTTACAATTCCCGATATGCTTGCAGATGAGGAGTTTGATTTGGGAGAACTGTTTCTTGAAGCAATTAGCAATTAAGTTAAAAGTTAAAAGTAGGGGAACGTGCGTATTCAATTCATATTAAGTCAATTGAATGTCGAGGTAATGTAGAGACGTCATATCATGGCGTCTCTAAGTTAAAAGTTGAAAGTAGAGACAGGGTATGCCCTGTCTGTACAAAAGTAGGGGCGACCCTTGTGGTCGCCCAAAATGAAAATGACAACAATAAAGAAAAAATAACAAAAAAGATTATGTGATTGTAGAGACGTCATATTATGGCGTCTCTACATAAAACCTATTAAAAAATACTACAAATGGAAATCAATATAAGAAGACCCTTAGTTTTTTTCGATTTGGAAACCACAGGAGTAGACGTCTCAAATGATAGAATTGTTGAAATAGCAATGCTCAAAATTTCCCCGGGAGGTAAAGAGGATGTTTTTCAAAAAAGAATAAACCCAGAGATGCCAATACCTCCGCAAGCTTCGGAAATCCATGGTATTTATGATAAAGATGTTGAAAATGCGCCACGATTCAAAGAGGTTGCAAAAGAGATAGCTCAATTTATTGAAGGATGTGATTTAGCAGGTTATAATTCAAACAAGTTTGATATACCGCTGTTAGCAGAAGAGTTATTAAGAGCTGGTGTTGATTTCGATTTAAGAAGAAGCAAATTTGTTGATGTGCAAAATATTTTTCACAAAATGGAAAAACGTACACTCTCAGCAGCTTATAAGTTTTACTGCAATCAGGAATTAGAGAATGCACACTCGGCACTTGCTGACGCTCGTGCAACTTATGAAATACTGAAAGCGCAATTAGACATGTATCAAAACGTACCGTATGACGATGGTAAGGGTAACAAGTCATTTGAAGTTGTCAATGATATACCCGCTTTATCGAAATTTTCGGCACAAAATAAAAACGTTGATTTTGCCGGCTACATTGTATATGATGATAAAGGTGTACCCGTAATGAATTTCGGCAAACACAAAGGTCGCTCAGTTTCTGAAGTGTTTGATACAGACCCAGGCTATTACGGTTGGATATTGGACAGCAAATTTCCCGCATTTACTAAAAAAGTGTTGACAGAAATAAAGCTAAATAAACTTAAAGAATAGCTTAAAAGCAATTAGCAATTAATAATGAACAATTAACAATAACAACTAGTCAGTTGAATATTAATATGTTGTAGAGACGTCATATTATGGCGTCTCAGAAAGTCAATAAGTTGTAGAGACGTCATATCATGGCATCTCTGCAATTTACAATGAACAGTTAACAATTGTAACGTGGATGACGTGGATTTGATGTGGGTGTGGGAGTTTTGGTGAAGAGACGCAATACATTGTGTCTATACGTTGAAAACGCTGCCCGCGTAAACAATACGGTGTATTGAGCGAAGCCGAGATGTAAAAGTAGAGACGGAGCATGCTCCGTCTCTACATAATTGTTCACTTCGACACTTCGACTTTGCTCAGTGCAAGCATTACACATTGCACATTGTTAATTGTTTTAAAGCAATACATTAAAAATGAAGATAATATGTATAGTAAGCAACTATGCTGAAAGTGCAAAAGAGCCAAACAATCAGATAACAGAAAATCCTATATTTTTTTTAAAACCAGAAACAGCTCTTTTAAGAAAAAACCAACCTTTTTTTTATCCCGAATTTTCAAAAGATATACATCATGAGGTAGAGTTAGTATATAGAATTTGCAGAGTAGGAAAAAATATTTCGCAACGCTTTGCACACAGATACTACGATGCTGTTGGAATAGGAGTAAGTTTTACTGCAAGGGATATTTTAGAGCAGTGCAAAACGCAAGGATTGCCGTGGGAAATTGCTAAAGCTTTAGACAACTCTACAGCTATAAGCGACAAATTTATTGATATAGCACAGCTACCCAATATAAATGAAGTTTGCTTCAGACTAGAAAAAGATAGTACCGTGGTTCAGCACGGAAAAAGTAACGAAATGATTTATAGTATTGACAAAATAATAGCTTACGTCTCGAAGTTTGTAATGTTAAAAATCGGCGATTTGATATTTACAGGGACACCTGCAGGTGTAGGCAACATCGAGATAGGCGATAACCTTAAAGCCTATATAGATGATTATTTGATGCTAACAACAAAAATTTGTTAGCTTGTAAGCATAAAAAGTTTATCTGCAATTTGATACAGTTCAGTTTTATTTATTGGTTTTAACATAAATTCAGCAAAACCCATTTGAAGAAGGCTGGTTCTTTCCGATGCCATGGCATGCGCACTTTGAGCTATTACTGGTACTTTATTAGACTGTTTTTTCAACTCATACATGGTGTCAATACCGTCCATCTGTGGCATTTTGATATCCATGATTATTAGGTCGAATTTAAAAACCTTAATCATTTCTAAAATCTCTTGCCCATTTCGTGCATGGCTTATTCGAGCATTTGTTGGTTTTATGTAGTCTCTAAGAATTTCAAAATTTAAAAACTCATCGTCTGCAATTAATATATGTTTATCGTTCCAACTTGGAAAAACCTGTTCGTTCTTTTGTTTGGTTGTTTCATCATGTCGTAGTGGTAAGATAAAATAGAACATATTGCCCCACGTATTGCTGGTTTCAAAATTCAGATGACTGTTGATGCTTTGAACTATTTGGCAGGTGTGAAATAGTGGTGATAAGTTTTCGTCATCTAACTGATTATGGTTAGTTATACCCATATTTTGCCATTGATAAATAGCAGTTTGAGTGCTAATAGGAACATTTATGCGACTGTCGTCAACATAAAATCTGATTTGCTTGTCGACAACCTTGTATCCAATTTTTATAATACCTTGTTTCTTGTATGTAAACGCATTTTCTATAAGAAATTCAAATGCCCTGATTATTGCCTTTTGATTAGAATATAATTTGAATGATGATGCTACTTGAGGAAATGAAAAAACAACTTCCAAAAAATCGTTTTTTATCTGCTTTTCTTTTGCAAACTTAGTAGTTTCGGCAGCAATAGTATCAATATCGCAAATATTAAAATCGTGTGTTGAAGAGATTATTTCACTGCTAGTTTTAACCATTTTGCTTAAAATGCGTTCCAACGCTTTCCCCGAAGCATGAATTTTTTCGAGATACATTTTTTGTTTGTTGTCTATATCACTTTCTAATAGGATATTGGACGAAAACGTACTTATGGTTTGAATTGACTCTTGCATTTTATGCTTGAGTAAATCAATTGCTTCAGCCTTTGTTTTTAAAATGCTATTTGTCTCTTGCTCCTTTTCCAATATTCTTCCATAGCTGGAGGACATTAAAGTATGTTTTTTTTCTAAACTTTGATATTCTTGTTCTAAGCGTCTTTTATCCTCCAATTCAGAGTTTAATTGAAGTTTTTGATTTTTGTACTTTTTATAAAGTCGAAATATAGTGAAAGTTAATACTACAATCAACAATATAAGAGTTGCTGCTGTTATGATGTGTCTTAAGTTGTTTTTTTGTGTTTTAGTTAAAAGTAATTTTTGATATGTTTCAATTTCCCGCTCTTTTTCTCCCATGTTGTAAATAAAGGCTAATTGAGACATTTTATCCTCTCTCTCTTCAGTAATTAGAGAGTCGGTTATAAAAATTGTTTTTTTAGCAAATTGCAATGCCTTGTTTAAATCATCTTTATTTTCATATATGGTAGAGAATAGGTTATAGGCTCTCTTTTTGATTTTTAAATCCACTGAAGTCTCCACTTCCGGATATACTGTCAAAAGCATCATCTCAGCATTGTCAAATTGAGTCCGCTTTATCAATATTTCTGTAAGGGTAAGTTTTAGTGATACGATATCTTGCTGAGCATTAATCTTGTTCGCCAAATCTAAAGCGGTCATTGCATAATGGAATGCAGAATCTAGTATATTTTTTTTTATATATAAACCAGCTAAATTTTGGCAAGTCTGTATTTGTCCAATTTTGTTGTTTGATAGTTGCTCTTGCTTGATAGCTTTGTGGTAATAGAACAGAGCAGAATCCATGTGTCCAAACTTCTCTTCTATTTGACCGGCGTTGTCTAAAATCATTGCTCTTAAAGAAACATCATTAGTATTATTAATATGTTTTACCGCTTTTTGGATGGTTGCTTTAGCCATATTTCCTTCGTTTATTTCAAAGTATAGTGCGGCTAATGCATTTTGTGAGCAAACTAAAGTTTCTGATTCCTCTAAGTCGTTTCTTATTTTATAAGCTTTTAAAAGGTATTCCATTGCTTTTTCATAAACCCCCATTTTAGTAAGTAACATGCCCCAGCGGTTGTAGTTGCTTGCTATTCTCGACATCTCTGATGAGACATATAACAGCGAGTCCATCTCTTTTAAAGTGTTGTAGGCTTTGTTGTAATCCTTAAGTATCAGGGCTGCACGGCTCTCTAAATCATAAATTTGAATCTTTAAGTTTTGATTTTCATTTACCTCGGGTAGCTGTTTAAGAGAATCGATAATCTTTAAGGCTTCTTTCGGATTTGCATTAATCAAATCAGAAGTTTTCAACAACTCTTTGTAGATATTAGAACCATTTACTCTGCTCAAAGGGGAAAAGAAAAGTAGCGATAGGAATAATAGTGATAGTAGATGCTTTGTTCGTAGCATAATCTTTTATAAGCAGATGATTTAGATTAAGTAACAAGCATCAATTTTTGTGCCACAAACAAATAGAGCTTAATGCTTGAGTCTACTAGTAACTAATGTCAAACACACAGATATTCAGTCGGACTAAAATTTAGATCCAAGTTCTGATTTAATATCACAATAAAGGGCTATAAAATTCATATATTTGTAAAAATATTTCTGCTTTGATATTTTATTTGTCAGTCGCTGTTTTTTTCAATAAATTTATTGAAAAAAGTACTTTACGACAATAAAAAATAATATTATATATAACGGAACAGCAAACATGCTAATATATATCCAATAACTAAAAGTATATTTATAAAGCAAGTGAGCTTTCCATATTTTGAGACAAATTTAAGCTAATGAAGAGTAATTATTTGGAAGAATTGAATGAAGCCCAATTAAAGGCGGTTGTTGATTATAATTCTCCTAGTTTGATTATAGCCGGTGCAGGTTCAGGCAAAACACGGGTTTTGACTTACAGAATAGCCCATTTGTTGCATAACAATGTGCCACCATACCGAATTTTAGCACTTACATTTACAAACAAGGCTGCCAAAGAGATGCGCGATCGTATATCACAATTGGTTGAGCCTGAAAAGGCAAGAAGTATATGGATGGGCACTTTTCACTCAATTTTTGCGCGTATCCTGCGATACGAAGCTGAGTATATTGGATACAATAAAAATTATACAATCTACGATACAACAGATAGTCAAAACCTGATAAAAGCGATAGTTAAAGAGCGTCAGTTAAATCCTAAAGATTATAGGGCAAACCTAATTCATGGAAAAATAAGCAGAGCAAAAAATAATCTTGTAACACCAAGAATCTACGCATCTAATAGTGAGCTTATTAATCATGACAATATGAATAGGATAGGCGAAACTTATATGATATATGAAATATATCAAAACAGGTGTAGAACTTCTAATGCAATGGATTTCGACGATTTGCTGTTGAATATGAATATTCTTATACGCGACAATCCTGAAATTTTAAAAAAATATCAAAACAAGTTCAGTTATATTTTGGTTGATGAGTACCAAGACACTAATTTTTCGCAATATCGTATAATAAGACAGTTAAGCGAGTTGCACAGAAATATTTGCGTAGTCGGCGATGATTCACAAAGTATTTATGCATTTAGAGGAGCGAGAATTGAGAATATTTTAAACTTTCAAACCGATTACCCCGACCATAAAGTGTTTAAGTTAGAGCAGAACTATCGCAGCACTCAAACTATAGTGCAAGCAGCTAATAGCCTTATTGCAAAGAACACAATGCAACTGCCAAAAACAATATATTCCAAAAATGATTACGGTTCCGCAATAATTATAAGCGAAGCCATAACAGAAAATGATGAGGCTTTTAAAGTTGCAGAGTATATTATGTCAGACAGTTCTGAATTGGAAATG